>JAQUOK010000325.1 GCA_028717165.1 Victivallaceae bacterium
GGCTTAATTGATCGCGTTCCGAAGAGCTGAGCGAAAACGCGTTCAGGAAGATAAAAAGCTTATATTTCCCAAGGTCCAGTTTTGCGATGTCATCCGTTTCGAAAAAATCATACATGCAGCCGATTCTGCCGAGTTCGTTGACCCGTTCACGGTCAAGTATCTGCTTGCTGAGAAAAAGTGACGAACAAACCAGCAGGCTTTCCTGATCGGCGATAACCGCAATCCGGCAATTGCTCGAGCGCTCCAGTTTACAACTCTGCGCGCCGATATTCTGCATTTGCGAAAAAAGCCGCAGAATATCCGGATGATCATACCAGCCCGGCCGCATTTCAAACCACCAGCCGTTTACGCCTGTGCAGATGATCCTGGCAAAATCCCGCTTTAAGACCGCAAGCGAATCCTGAAGATTTTCCGGTGCGCCGCAGGTAATTTGTTTCGGGCCGGAAAAACAGGTACGGGTGTCGGCTTCGCTGATCCACAATTTCCCATGCAGTTTCGTGCTTGCGGTTACGAACGGAAAAGGCGCGTCATTGCCGACGCCGCGGTTTTCATAGCCGGGAGGATTGGACAGGAAATCGACATAGGGTGAGGCGAGAACCTGTTTGAATACCGAATGACCGCCGGAAAGGTAATTAATGCACCCGAGCGCGCCGTAAAAGTAACCGACCAGAGCCTTGCCCCCGGTCGCTTTTTTTATCACCCGGGACAGATATATTATGCGTTTCCCGACTTCCCGGTTCAGACAGGCATAATAATCCATCGTTTTCTGTTGGGTCGCGGGATTCCGGAAATAACCGAAATCATACTGTTCGCGTTCGCTTTTCTGTGGTATTGCGGCCGTATCGAAATTCACCTGCGGATCATTCCAGGCTTTTTGCAATCCGGCGTTGGTTCCGTATTTGCGTTTGAGGTAATTTTTGAAACTGCAGCGCATTGCCTGGCTGAATCCTAAAGCGTAATTGCGGCGGTTATAATCCATCCAGTATAGCCATTGCCCATAGGCGCCTGCCGTAGGAAAGTAACCGATTACGTGTTTACTGTAGTTTGATTTGCGGATATGGTTGATAAGTTCGAGTAGCGCCTGCGCGTAATAGCGTTCCCATTGGGTGGAGGCGAAACTGTATCTTCCGGCGGGATTACCTACTGCCGGATTAGTATAATGCGCGATTTTACCGTCATTGAATTTAGTCAGATCATCAGGGTATTTTCTGATAAACTCGTCCGAGGTGGGGCAGCCGATCCGCAGAATAATTAACGCTTCGGGATCTCCCTTTAAAATAGCCTCTATTAAAGGATCCAGTACTTGTTTATAATAAACGCCGGGGACTTTTTTTTTAAAGGACACAGCACGCCGACCGGCAGAAAATGCACATGAATACCGTTTGCCGCCAGTTTGTTTATATATTTGCTGTTTATCGGGTAAGTGAACGGGTACGGGCCGGTATAAAGCATCGGGCCCCTGGGAACGCCGTCGACGAAAATAGTGGGAATTTTTTCCGGGGATTTTATTTCAACAGCGGGCTGGGGCCGGTCGGTTTTTACCGGGCTGATTTTGCCCAGCCAATTTTCTCTTTCTTCATCAGATATGTTTTTATATATTTTCGAAGTTGCCGCCGGTGCCGGAGCGGAAGAAACTGCTTTTTTGAGATCTTTCGAAAGGTAATCGGGCGCCAGGCGTTTATATTGTTCCCGGATCTGTTCGGCAGTAAGGGCAGCGCCGTATAGTTTCAGTTCACTGATCCTGCCGTCAAAATAATTGATGTCATGCCACCCTTGCGAACAGCCCAGCAGGAGCGGCGCCGGAGACGAATCAATACTATATTGGGCGTCCGCCTTATTTTGTTCCTTGCCGTCCACATATATTTTCATTGTTTTCCGGTCGTAGGTGCAAACCAGATGGTGCCATTCATTTTCCGGGAAGCATGGGCTTGTGAGTGATTTTATGGCTTTTCCGCGATTCATGAACAAGACAAAGTTAATCCGTCCTTTGGAAAACTTTACTCCATACGCATTCTTCTTAAGTATGAAATAACCGGTATGATTGGATCTGACATAAAGCCAGGCTTCAATCGTTATTGCCTGAACCGGATTCAATACGCGCTTGCGGCCGCAGTCGACATAGTCAGTAGAGCCTTCAAAACGGTTGAGATCTAAAACGAATCTGTTTTTGGCTATGGAAGTCCAAGCCGCATCGTGGATCTGCCCGTTGTTTTCGTTACCGCTCAAATCCTTAAGAATTTCTCCTTTCCCTTCATTCATAGGCCAATAGCCGAGCAGATTTTTTTCTTCCGCCGTCCCGGTTGGATTTACCAGTCCGGTTAGGCACAACAGTAAAACGTATGACAATATTTTTCCCATGTCGTTTCCTTATTTTTAATTTAATATTATTAGTACAGAGTTGTCAAAGATTCCGGTCGCGTAAAGGTTCACTTATTGATATTTATTATCGAGCGGAACCCAGTCCGCCTCATCCGGGGGCCAGGCGCCAAAAGTATAATCGTCCACGAATTTCACATGTCCGCCAAGATATAAAACGTTAATGCCGTCATGTATCTGGGGAACTTTCCAGATAAGGTCGGCGACTATTGCCGATTTATGATTTTTAGAAACATCGAAATTGTCCATTCTGTCCCGGTAATGAGAACTGGTCAGGCATATGTCGCTGCCGCTGCCGCTGTCAAATTTCGTTTTGAACCCGTATGTCGTGTTATTATAGTCATAATCCGGGTATAGCGGCGCCGTGCTCGGACAATAAAATATTTTGCCGTCAGTAAGGTAAGCCGGAACCAGCAGGCCAAGGCCCATCTTTTTAGCAGAAGCATAGATCCAGTCGCCCTTGGAATTGGCGTTGCCGGTTATAGTATACGGGGTGGGAGGAATTTTACCGTTGTAATCCTGGGAATACATTATCAGCAGCTCTCCGATCTGCTTGAAATTATTCATGCAGATACTTCTTTTAGCCCGGCTCCGCGCTTTATTCAGCGCGGGCAGCAGCATTGCCGCCAGGATCGCAATGATAGCGATCACCACGAGGAGTTCGATGAGTGTGAATATGCGGTTATTTTTCCGGTGCAAATGCCGGGATATCCGATACCTGGTCATTTTAAGTTTTGCCGACATGGAATTACCTCCTTGGGGATTTCCCTGTAATTCATTTTTATCTTTTTTATTTAAAGTTTTATTAAACTTCCAGTTTTTTTACGGAATTCCTGATAATTAATTCAGGACGGAGCAACGTCAGGGAATTGACCGGCAAACTGTCCCCTTCAAGCATTTCCGTCATCATATTCGCGACCATCCGCCCCATTTTCTCCAGCGGCTGTTTAACGGTGGTGATACCTTTTTCGGCGAAATCGCCGGAAACCGGATCATCATATCCCACAAGCGATATATCCCGAGGGACTTCCAGATTCTGCGCTTCAATAGCGGTAATGACGTTTTTCGCCAGGTAATAACCAGGCATGAAAACAGCCGTCATTGACGGGTTGGACGCTATCAGTTTACGTACCTTGTTTATAATGTCGGCATCATTCAGGCTGCAGGTCGCAACCAAATTCCGGTTACAGCATATATTATGCATTTCCAGCGCCTTTTTATACCCTTCGTATCTTATCAGCGTGTCTGGAGAATCTTCCGTAATAAGAATTCCAATATTTTTGTGTCCGTAATCAAGCAAATGTTTGACCGCGATATAGCCGCCGTATACGTTATCGATTTTAATCCCGGAAATACCCCACTCATTGAATTCAGGCACATAGTGAATGGCGATTTTAGGAATGTCGCGGGGGACTGTTTTGACCACATGAGACCAGGCTTCCGGCGGCAGCATCAGGCCGATGACGCCGGATATGTATTCCTGAACCAGTTCCTGCTCATAAAAAAAGTCACACAGCAGGTCAAGGTCATCGTGACTTTTGTGCATGCCGTCTTTTACGCCTTTTACTGTTTCGCGGAGAAAAAAATTGTTCTGCGGAATCTGGGATGTCTCTATCGGGGTTAAAAGCTTGACGAAACGGGGATGCGGCCCGGAACCGGTTTTACGGGTAATAAACGTGCCTTTGCCTTGAATCCGTTTTATGGAATTGTCCTGTTCCAGTTCTTTCAGGGCTCGCCTGAGAGTGATGGTGCTGACTCCGAATTTCCGGGCAAGCTGAGGTTCCGGTAAGAGACAGTCTCCGGCTTTCAGTTTGCCGATTTTTACCAGTGAGAGAATTTTCTCTTTGGTTTCCTGGGTCTTGGTCTTTTTTTTGTATGCAACATTCATGCTATTAATGTTGTTAAGATTGTTATTATAATATATATTATAGTCATTATATATTTATTGTCAATATGCAAAGGTGAAAAACTTGAAAAAAAGCGGCCGGCTTGAAGTTTGACGACACCGACAAAAGTCCGAAAAATCTGAAAACAGGTAGGGCTGTTTCTCCGAAACGGCCGAGTTTGAGGGAACGGACGGCTCGGAGATCCGTCCCTACCTCGTATGAGATGACTTTTGTCGGTCGCGTCCGCTTAGAACTGTCTGAGTTATTTTCCCGGAGGTAGCGGTATTTTGAGTAGCAAAATCAAATTACAGGTTTATATTAACAGTAAAGGCTTATTTTAATTTATATTGTTCAAGGAATAAAAATGTTAAAATTTTTAAGATTATATTTTCCGGCGGCGCTCATTGTGATATTTCTGTCCGGAACCACGGTTTCCTCCGAAGAAAAAAAATTAAGCGAAAAAGAGGAATTGTCGATTATTACCAAACTGGCGTCCGCTCTGATTGCCAACAGCCATTACCGCCAGCATATG
>JAQUOK010000326.1 GCA_028717165.1 Victivallaceae bacterium
TCTGCATGGTGACGCCGTGCTTTCTGGCGATTTTCCAGAAGGAATCATTCTTCTTTACCGTATAAACAAGTCCTTCCGGCTGTTCGGTCATCTTGAAAGTCGGGACGGACGGCGCGGACGGCAGGGGAACCGCAGTTGATTTTATATTGACCGGAGGAATACCCTTATCGATACCTTCGTCCGTGACGATATTCTCTTCCTTATCCGCCGGAGCCGGGATATACGGTCGCGGCCCGAGTACGGGTGTGGAATTGCACCCTCCGGTAAGACAGACTCCGGTTAAAATAACAGCGTGCAGTATTATGACCCCTGACAGAATGAAAAGAACTTTGAATTTCACAGGATTTTACCTCCTCAATGAATATTGGCAGATAATAACTAAAAAAACGATAAACAACTTTAACATAGAAATATATAAACTTTTCATATAAAAAGCAAAAGATAAATCAGAAATATTTCTGATATTTTTGATAAAAATTATTTATTGCCGATCCATGGACACCCGGAACATGCGTTCCGGCCTGAAAAAACAACGGAAACCGGACTGCCCGGCAAAAATATTTTTATTCCTGATTGGCATTTTCCTGCTTGCAGCGCATAATGGTTTCACCCGGCGCGCACAGGCCGAATTTTTCCCGGGCTACTTTTTCGATGGCTCCGGGAGAATGTTTCAGGGAATGCACCAGTCTGTTCAGGGCAATGCTTTCCGCGGTTTTCAGAGAAGCTTCCTCTTTCAGTTTAGCCAGGAATTCGTATCTTTTCTGATATTTCTGGTAGACGGGAAGAATAAGTATGGCGGATGATAAAACCAAAAGGACGACAAGCAGATAGAAAAAGTACATTACTATTTTCTTTTTCTTGTCATCCATAACAATCCGCCTCCGAAT
Source organism: Victivallaceae bacterium (assembly GCA_028717165.1). GTDB lineage: Bacteria > Verrucomicrobiota > Lentisphaeria > Victivallales > Victivallaceae > JAHOYW01. The sequence goes on from JAQUOK010000326.1 coordinate 888, forward strand.
CAAGAGCCCGGAATTTCATTGAATCCGGTAAAACCCCGTATCAGATGAATATACTTCCAAAGCGTCGATATGTCAAACCTGCATCTGGAGTAAAAACTCAATATTGGTGGGAATTTTCTTGAGTTTTCCGATCAGCAGTTCCATGGCTTCGACGGCGGGAACCCCGGTCATGGCTTTGCGCAGCGTCCATACCCTCTGAAGTTCGTCGGGATGGATGAGCAGTTCTTCCCGGCGGGTACCGCTTCTTTCCATATTGATCGCCGGATAAATGCGTTTATCCGCCAGGCTGCGGTCCAGATGCAGTTCCATATTGCCGGTGCCTTTGAATTCTTCAAAGATGACCTCATCCATACGGCTTCCGGTCTCGATCAAAGCGGTGGCGATAATTGTCAGGCTGCCGTGATTTTCAAGATTTCTTGCCGCGCCGAAGAAGCGTTTGGGTTTATGGAGCGCGTTGGCGTCGACGCCGCCGGAGAGTATTTTGCCGCTGTGCGGCTGCAAGGTATTATAAGCTCTGGCCAGGCGGGTAATACTGTCAAGCAGGATTACGACGTCATGTTTATATTCGACCAGGCGTTTGGCTTTTTCGATCACCATTTCGGCTATCTGTACATGGCGTTCCGGCGGTTCGTCGAAAGTTGAACTGACGACTTCAGCCTTGACATGGCGTTCCATATCGGTTACTTCTTCGGGGCGTTCATCGATCAGCATGATGATCAGTTTCACTTCAGGATTGTTTATGCTGATGCTGTTGGCGATTTTCTGAAGGAGTACGGTTTTCCCGGTACGCGGGGGCGCCACGATCAGGCCGCGCTGTCCTTTTCCGATAGGAGCGGTCAGGTCGACTATCCGGGGGGCTATTTCTTTCGGGTCGTGTTCAAGCACCAGGCGCTCGGTCGGAAAATAAGGGATCAGGCTGTTAAAGGGGATAATGGTTTTTTTCCGTTCCGGCGTCTCGTGGTTCACGGATTCGACTTTCAGCATCGCGAAAAAGCGTTCTTTGTCCCGCGGGGAACGTATCTGCCCGGCGACGAAGTCCCCGGTGCGCAGTGAAAAGCGCTTGATCTGGGACGGGCTCAGGTAAATATCTTCCGAGCAGGGCAGATAGCTGTAACTGGATGACCGCAGGAAACCGAATCCGTCCGGCAGTATTTCGAGAAAGCCGCTGCCGTACATAAGGCCGCTTTTTTCCGCATTGGCTTTCAGTATTTCGAAGATAAGTTTCGATTTATCCAGGGTTCCGAGGCCCTCGATATTGAATTCCTCACCCATTTGGGCGAGTTCGAGCATTGATTTGCTCTGCAGTTTGGTTATATCCAGGGTAGGGGCCATCTTATCGCGCGTGGAGCCATTGCCGTTATGGCCTTGCGGTTTATGGAAATTGTTTTTATTGTTTTCCGGCATTTCATCCTGGAACGTTTCGGTATCAGCGGGAATATCTGCCGGTTTAATTACCGGGACGGTTCCCGGAGCTTTGCTTTGCGGGGTCAAAGGTACCGCGGAAGCAGCAGCAGCGGCGTTTCCGATTTTGGCTTCTTCAGCCGGGAAGTCGAATCTTTCAGTTTTCCGGGCTTGAATTTTTGCCGGGCGTCCGCGTCTTTTCGGTACGCCGCCTTTTTGGGGGGCGGTTTGGGGATGCACGGCTTCCGGGGTGTTGTCGGGTTGGGTTACGGTTTTATTTGTTTTTTGAGTTAGCGCGGCAGTTTTTTCCATATCCGCAGCTTTCGGAGGACGTCCGCGTCTTTTCGGTTTACTTTCTACTGTCGGTTCAGTAATGTTTTCTTTTTTCCCAGCCATTACTTTTGCTCCTTTATGTGATTGATCAAGTTATTACATTGTTCCTTTAAAAATTGCAGACTGCCGTTATTTATCAGCCCGAAATCCGCTTTTTCCAGTTTCCGGTCATTCGGCAGCTGCCGGGAATTTCTCCGGTCTATGTCATCGGCGGTGAATCCTTTTTTGAGGAGCCGCGCCTTCTGTGTATCCGGGTCCGTCCAGACGCAAACGGTTTTATCGCACATTTCGTCCCAGCCGGATTCGAACAATAACGGTACTTCAATTATGAAATCTTTTCCCGGATGCCGTTCGAGCGTTTCCCGGATATTTTCTGCGATCAGCGGATAAAGTACTGAGCACAGCCATTGCAGTTCAGCGCGGTCACTGAAAACTATTTCGGCAATGGCCGCCTTGTTTACCCGCCCGTCGGAATGAAAAACTTTGTCCTGCCAGCGAGTCCGCAGTTCATTTGTCAGCCCGGCGTCCCGCCGCTCATAAAGCTCCGCACAAATATCGTCCGTATTGAGTGTCTGCCACCCGGCATTTCTGAAGCACGTCAGCGCTGAGCTTTTGCCGCAGCCGAAACTGCCGGTCAAACCAAGAATCATATATTAAATTTACTCCATAGGTCAGCTCGCTTTTCAGCACAGGTAATATCCAAAACATTTGAATATCTTCAATTAAAAACTATAATAATGAAGATTTTTCATAGGGATTACAATATCAGAAAAAGCACAACTGAATATTGGGAAAAGATTTTTTAGTCAGATCATTTATCCTGTTTTAATAAAATTAGCATAATAAACTTAAGAAGTCAAGCCGGCAATTAAAAAAAGGTGAAAAATGAAGAAAAAACCCCGGATTCTCGCTAAAAAAGTGATCGCGAAAGGTAAATGGTTAAGTATTAATGAACTTGACTGGCAGGATTCGGAAGCGCGTATCCGCACCTGGGAAACCGCGGAAAGAGTTGACAGCCGCGGAGCCGTAATGATCATTCCGCTGATAGAACAGAGCGATGAACTTATTCTGGTAAAACAGTTTCGGCCTCCGGCCGGCCGGCCTGTCATTGAGTTTCCGGCCGGGCTGATCGATCCCGGTGAGACCGCTGCCGACACTGCCGATCGGGAACTTTATGAGGAAACCGGTTACCACGGCAGAATAACGGAGATTTCGGAGCCGGTGTACAGTTCTCCAGGAATGTCCGGGGAAACTTTGATTATCGTTAAAATGAATATTGACGGGGAGTGCTTTTTCGCCGGTCCTCCCGAGTCCTGCCAGGAGGACGGGGAAGATATTGAACCGCTTCTGGTGAAGCGTGCGGAATTAAAGAACTTTCTGAAAACCCGGGCGGAAGCAGGTTGGGGAGTAGACACTAAACTGCTGATTTATTCTTATGCGCTTTAATACAGGGACACAAAGGAGGCGGACTTGATATGAAATATTCGGAAGCAAAGCCGGGCCGGGTTTTCGTTATCCGGCTGGAAGACGGTGATATAATCCATGAAAAGATCGAACAATTTGCCCGCGAAAACTCGGTTGCCTGCGCTTACCTGACGGCTTTGGGGGGTATCGATAAAGGCAGCCGGCTGGTTTGCGGCCCGGAAAATGGGAGGGCCGAGGTAATCCATCCGGAAATCATTGATATCGACAATGTTCATGAAGTTGTCGGTACCGGTACGATTTTTCCGGATAAGGACGGGAATCCGTCGCTGCATATGCATCTGGCCTGCGGCCGCTATGAAACTACCAGAACCGGCTGTGTGCGTCCCGGCGTAAAAACCTGGCATATTCTGGAAGTGGTACTGGTGGAATTAACCGCCTGTTCCGCTAAAAGACTGCGGGACAAAACGACCGGGTTCAATTTGCTGGAGCCCTGAAAACAGGAAAATTGTAATACCAATTTGCTTTCTGCCGCAGGCATATTCCTGTCCGCAGACGGTTTTTTTGCGCGAAGCGTATAAGGGCGGACGGCGGAGAGCCGTCACCGTCCAAAGAGCCTGACGGCTCAAAGCAAGGCGGAAAATAATCGAAGCTGAAGCCAAGCTGGGACTGCAGAAAAATACCGTTTATCTTCCGCCGGGAATGAATTTTATATTGGCGCAGTATTTTTCGCCGAATAATTCATTT
>JAQUOK010000327.1 GCA_028717165.1 Victivallaceae bacterium
TGTACCTAAAAAAGGAATTGTTAATTATGGCTATAACTCAAACAGCAATCAGTTATTACGGGCTTAACTATGTTGAACACGCGGAACAGGATTTCCGGGAAATGCTCAATCACGGGTGCACGACGGTAATTCTGGCGATCACGGAATTCGATATGGATTTCTGGTTTCCGAATATCCCGAAAATCGTGGACAAAGCGCACGAACTTGGGTTGCGCGTCCTGCTCGACACTTGGGGCGTCGGCAAGTATTTCGGCGGCGAACAGGTCAGCCTGTTCCTCCAGAACAACACCGAAAACCGTCAGGTGGGCGCGATCAGCGGCGAAAAACTCCCGCACGCCTGTTTTAATACGCAGTCGTTCCGGGATTATTTCCAGCGGCTCTGCCTGAAACTGGCGCGTGAAACCAAGACCGACGGCTTTTTCTGGGACGAACCGCATTACGCTTTCCCGAAATCCTATGCTTCAATCACCGGCAGCGCCTCCGACGAATGGGCCTGCCGCTGCCCGGTCTGCATGAAGAAATTCCGGGATTACTACGGTTACGAGATGCCGCGCATTATGAATGATGACGTCAAACAGTTCAGATGGCGCGAAGCCCTGTTCATTCTGGAAGACACTTCCCGTAAGATCAAGGAAATCAATCCGAAGTCGGAAATTACCTGTTGCGTTCACGCGACGTTGAACAGTTATTACGTAACCGAGTATCGCGGTTATGATAACTGGGACATGGTGGCCGCTTCTCCGTATTTCGACGTTTTTTCGACGACGATCATCGCCTGGGAACTGCCGGAAGGGTTTTTCGAGCATATCACCCGCCGGACGGTGGATATGGCGCGCAAATACGGCAAACAGTCCGAACGCTGGCTGATGGGTTATTACAAACAGCCCGCCGATTTCGCGCAGATCGATAAAGTCGTCGATCTGTATGACAAACTGGGCGTTGACCGTTTGGGAACCTGGACTTATCGCGGCGGTTACGGAACGGTACTGGCGGCGCCGGACGCGCTGAAGCTGTGGGACCGGATCGGCGAAAATTATAAACGGGCGCTGAAAAAGACCAGGAGTTAAAGATGTTGAAGGTTCTTGTTCCCGAAAACACCGGGTTTCTCAAGATCGCGGCGGATGAATTCTGTTCTCTTTACGAAAAAGCCACCGGGGATAAGCCCCGGATTATTACCCGTCCGGAAACGGACGGCGATATGGTCGTATTGGGTTCTGACGCGGTAAATCCTTATGCTCTGGAAAAAATACTTGACGGCGCTGTTCCGCAGTTTTCGGTTACAACCGGCACTGATGAATATCAGCTCCGTTCCGTTGAGGAAAATGGAAGAACTATATTGTTTATCGCCGGCGGCCGCCGGCGGTCGCTGCTCTATGCGGTTTATGATTTTTTCGAACGCCGGGCTGAGTGCCGCTATTTCTGGGACGGCGACATTATTCCGTCCCGCAAAGAAATTTCCATTAAAGACCTGGAAGTCATGGAACGGCCGCGCTTCGAATATCGCGGGCTGCGTTATTTCGCGCATCGCAGTTTGAAACGGTTCCAGGCCGAGCACTGGGATTTTGAAGACTGGAAACGGGAGATAGACTGGATTTTGAAGAAACGCCTGAATCTGTTTATGCTGCGAATCGGCACGGATGACCTTTTCCAACTGGCGTTCCCGGATATCGTCAAGTATCCCGGCTGGAAACAGCCGGAATCCATAGCGCGTTCCTATGACGACCGCGATTTGTTCTGGAGTTTGCGGTATCGCGGGGAACTCCGTAAAAAAATTCTGGAATATGCCCGGGAACGGGATTTGCTGCACCCGGAAGACATAGGCACTATGACGCATTGGTACAGCCGGACGCCGAAAGCTTTTTTGGAACAGGTCAAACCCGATTTCGTTCCACAGGCAACCCGCAGTTACGGCGAAGAAACCGGACTTGTATGGGACATTCGCCGGGATAAACATCTCGACAACTATTTCAAACTGACTGAAGCCCATATTGCCAATTACGGCAGTCCCGATATTTTCCATACGATCGGACTTGCCGAACGCATGTGCTATAAAGACCGCGCCCGGAACCTGCAGATGAAACTTTACGCTTACCGGCGCATCATAGAACGGCTGCGGCGCAAATATCCTTTCGCGCCGCTGCTGATCGCCGGCTGGGATTTTTCCATGTACTGGACGCCGGAAGAGGTACGGGAACTGCTGAACGAATTCGATCCCGCGAATACGATTATTTTCGATTATACCGCCGATACTTCGGATGAACTGAATAACTTTACAAATTGGGGAGTTGTCGGCAAATTTCCATGGATATTCGGTATTTTTCACGAATATGAACCGAATTCCGAAATCCGCGGGAATTATGACGTTATCGAGCGCCGGCTTCCCATAGCCGCCGCCGATCCGCTGTGCAAAGGGCTGGTATTCTGGCCGGAAGCGTCCCATACTGATACGCTGATGCTCGAATATATGGCGGCAAATGCCTGGAACCCGGTCCACGAAAAAATAGTCCCGTTCCTCGCCGAATTCTGCCGGAAGCGCTATGTGCAACAATGTCCGGAAATGACCGCTATATGGCAAAAAGTTCTTCCGCTGGCTATGTTGAACGGTTTTCATGGCCCGCAGTCGCCGCCCCGGGAAAATTTCAGCGAATTTTCAGTTTTCAATATCTTTAGATCAGATATCTATACCAGGCTTTCTCCGGAAAATCTTGAATTTCACCGCTGCTGTCTGGCCAAAATGGAGAATGCGCTGTCGGCGGCTTCCGAAGCATTTACGCTGTTGGCCGGATTTGACCTGGAAAACAGCGACGGATTTATTCGTCGCGACCTGATCGACCTGGCCCGAACGGTAGCCGGACGGCTCATTGCCTGCGGATTCTCTCGTTTTGCATTGCTGCTGAATGACTGGAGTAACGGCGCCGCCAACGAGGACGCCATTCAGATACTTGCGGAAGCCGGTGAAGAATTGTTCGTGCTTGCCGCCGAACTTCTCGCGGCGCATGAGGATTATTCTCTTTACGAATCGCTGCTTGATTTGCAACGCAAACATGAATGCAATCCGGATTTCGAGACAACGCTCAAAGGCAATGCTGAAAATCACTATTGCCGTTCATATATCTATGAACTTTTTACCGGCGTGTACATCCCGTCGGTCAGGGCATATTTCCAATGGGTGCGTGAAAAAATCGCGGCCGGGGACCGTTCCCCGTGGAATGATTGGGAAAAACGGCTGCCGACACATCAGGAAATCGTTGATAGATTTTACGCGACGCCGCTTACGGAACTGGCTCCCGACCGCGGCCGGGCATTCCGGGAACTCCCTGCGACGCTGGCAAAACTTGCCGGGACCGCGGAAAAAATTACCCGCAAGTATTAGAGTAAATTCTGAAAAACTTAAAAAACAGGATAAAAAGGAAGCAGACATGAAATCGAAAGAAAGAGTTTTACGTGCAATCCGGCATAAGGAAGTAGACCGAATTCCCAGTTATTTTTTGAGCACGCCGAGTATAAGCTCAAAACTTGCTGAGAAACTGGAAATAAAATCCTCAAAATTACATTACCTTGAATCGGGACACGGGGAATTAATTGACCGTCTCGGTAATGACGTATTGTTTGTATGGCCGAATAGCATAATGAAGCCGGAGCGCAAGTTTTTTTCCTGCGGCAGCGTTCATGCCGCAATTCACAGCGGGACTGTGGTTTATGAAAAAATGCCGCTTGAAGACGCGAAAAATGTTGATGATATTTTAAATTATGACCGGTGGTCCAGTCCGGACTGGTTTGATTATAAAATACCTGAATGGATGCTGCCGCATCTCAAGGAAAAAGCGGTCTGCGCTTACGATATGTTCATACTGCTTCTGTACGCCATGGGTATGCGGGGTATGGAAACTCTCATGATGGATATGGCGGCCGAACCTGAAACGGCGCATGCCGTGTTTGATAAGATATGTGATCATCATCTTGAACGGCTGCGCCGCTTTCTGACGGTCAACGCGGGAGTGATCGACATTGTTGGAATCGGTGACGACGTAGCCGGGCAGTCCGGCATGTTTTTCAGCGTTGAGATGTGGCGGGAATACATCAAACCGTGCCTGAAAAAAGCGGTTGAACTTTGCCGCGAATTCAAGGTTATACCTTATTTTCACGGCTGCGGCGGCTTTTCCGTACTTTACCCGGATTTCATCGAAATGGGAATAACCTGTACCGGACGGCTCCAGACGGAAGCCAAAGGCAATAATTTTGCCGAATTGAAAGCCGAATTCGGCAAAGACCTGTGTTTCTGGGGGGCAATTGACGGACAGCATATTCTTGTCGAAGGAACGCCCGAAGAAGTAAAAGAGCATGTCAGGACGCTTTTGAGGAACAATTACGATGGAACAGGATTCGTCGCCGGGCCTACGCATTCGTTTACGGAGGATACCCCAATCGAAAACGTCTTGGCGGTTTATGAGGCGTTGAATGAGGGTGCGACGGTTTGAAAAATGAATAAGCGGCTTGAACAATCAAATCATGCGGATTTCCCAGGCATTGAGTCGGAAACCGAATTCGAACTGGATTCCGGCATCATTAACGGCGCCGTCATCAGCGCCGGTACGGCGGATGAGACCCGCTTTGAAAAAGCCTGGGGATACGCGGATGCCGGTAACGGCATAAAAATGCGGACGGATACGGTTATCGATATGGCAAGCGTAACCAAGGCGCTTGCAACCAGTTCCGCGCTTGCCATTTGCCGGGATGAAGGCCTGATTGATTTTGACCGGCCGTTTACGGACTATCTGCCC
>JAQUOK010000328.1 GCA_028717165.1 Victivallaceae bacterium
ATGTGCCGTCAATGTGGCGGAAAACAATTCATTCGACGGAATGACCATCGCGCAGGTAATGGCGCAGTACGGGCAGTTTTTCAACATCCCGGCAACCAACCGCGTTATTCTGGTAAACGACGAGGAAGTAACCGACACTTCTTACGTGATCCAGCCGGATGATGACGTCGAGTTCGTCAAATCCGCCGGAGAGAAGGGACAGGCAATGCCTGCACTTTAACTATATTGTATCTTGGCTGTGGTGCCCGCCTGGGCGCCACGGTCAGGGTTTCTTTTTTATTAAGCTATGTGAGATTCTAATTTTCACTGCGAACAATATAGATTCGGAAGCAGACGCCAGTGGAATGATAGATGGTTTTAAATTTTGGGCTCGGGCAGCTTACAAGAAATCACCACTTTTTCATAAGGGAGAGACTGCCCGGGCTCTTTTTCGCTAATGTCATGTGAGATTTTGTTTTTTGCCGCGAACAAGTATAGAATCGGAAGTAGATACTCTGATGGAATATTTCAAGCTGAACAAGCAAGATGAATGATTTTCAGCTATTGAAATGCAAAATCAGCGTGCTATTTTAAAAATAATCAGAATTCAATAACTAAATAAGGGGTATTTATTAAGTAAATAACTCACAATAACAATTAAATAAACGTAAACTTTGACAGAATCTTACTGAGAAGTCACCACATTTAACGGAAGAGAACAATGTCAAAAGGGTTACGCCTATCTATTGGGCGTGGTCTTTTTTGTATCTCTTCCAGGCGTTGTGGTGATGCCTTCAGTAAGTACAATTAGGCTGCGCCCTTTTTGTATCTGTCATTTTGAGGAGAAATATGAATAAGACAGATACCCGAAATTTCCAGAACGGCGTTCACCGCCTGTATCGCCACATCTCAAAACTGAATTTCTGCGTCCGAAACGTAAAGCTCCTTGCTACTGAACTCAAAAGTCTTGTAATAATGCTTCCTCACACCGTATTACCGGTGAAAAATGAACTTTCAATTAACGGAGTCAATAAAAGATGCGAATAGAAGTACATAAAACCTGCGATATTAATGATTGGAATATTGATGTCCGCAAGGTTGCAACTGAAATAAAACAGCTTTTAGAGCCGCGCTATGGCAATTCCGCATTCTGGTATGGAAATGTGGTCCGTATCGATGGCAATCTGAAGGGGTTTTGGAAGCGGGCGGTAACCAATGTTGAAATACAGATAAAAGTTCAAGACGGACAAATGTTTATATCCGCCGAAGGGAAATGTTCCTTCAGTGAATTTGTCTGGGCATGGTTTGTGTTTAGCTGGTTATGGCGAATCGTTATCATCTGGTTTGTGCTGAATTTGATCGAGTATTCCCTATGCCGCAAACTCCCCGAAAAATATATAGAAGACGCTTTAGAAAGCATGGAGTCAAAGCTTAAAGAAAACCCCGAGAAATATAAACTGGTTCCGCAACCTGATGAGCAAAACCCAAATATAAATAAGGAGAACGATATCAAAAAATAATTTTCAGTGAATCCCCCATTAACCATAAAACAACAAGAAAAGAATTGTAATCATGAGTACAGAAGAAAAACAGGAAGTAAAAGGGACAGTCTGGCTTTGGACTGTAGTCGGATTAATCGCAGGCGGTTGGCTTGGAATGCTCATTGCCGGATATATCGGCGCTGCAATTGGAGCGGTAGCGATCAGTATCGCGGCCTACCGCAGCAGCAAAAAGAACAGTGGAGGCCCTCCGGCATGGTTGTGGCGCTCGAAGAAAAAGTAACTGTTTAAAAAACATTATTTAAAGGAACAGAACGCTATGAGTAACGAAGAAATCCTGGACACGGAAAATAAAACAGAACCGGAACTGTGGAATCCCAACGCTGCAGCCTTATGGTGTCTTGTATTTTCTCCACTTTTCAGCACCTGGTTAATTCAAAGAAACTGGCAGACGTTAGGCAATAAGCAGGAAGCTAAAAAAGGTTGGTATTGGTTAGCCGGTTTATTAATTTGTTATTGGGTAATCTCATTTACCGGATATGCAGAAAAGTTGGGTTTGCCGATAATTGTAATCTGGTACCTGGGATATGGGAGAAAACAATATCGCTACGTCAAAGATACTTTGCAGGACAAATATCAACGTAAGCCTTGGGGCAAAGTTTTGCTGTGCGGGATTGGGGTGATTGCGATATTGATAATTGTCAATGCCGGGTTTCCAGCAATAGCTGATAACCGTTCCAATGAGATTGAGCTAATGGCAAAACAAACAGTAAATGAAAAAATACTGCCTGCAATCCGCAGTTATGGCAGAAACAAATATCTGGAATGCGTGGAAGTCGATTTGGATGAAGAATTTGCTCACAACAACTATTATGCGACAGCAATTTTCAATAACGGTTCCAGAATAAGACTGACGGTTCAGGTTAAAGCTAAAGAAACAATTGTCCAGATAATGAATGTTATCGAGGAATGATGGTCTCCACGGAATTAAAGTTTTATCCGGATTGATGTTTTTAACCGGAAAACGCCAAGGCACCAAAGGAGGAAATTGGAATGAAAGTAATCCTTTTTATTATTATCAGTATCGTATTGCTCGGCTGTTTCAGTCTGTCTGCCAAGGACTGGCAGGAAGGTTGGAGGGATACTGCGGCTCCGCAAATCGGAAAAGGACAACGGGAGTTGACGAGGTTCAAAAACTTCGACTTCTACCACCACAAACGCAAAGCTCAATACAGTTTTGAATTGACTGATGCGGATCTGGTTTTCGGTAATCATCGCGAGTATACCAACTATGCGCTGGTTGTCTATGATTATATGAGAAACCGCGCTTTGCTTGCCGCCAGGTTTTTGATTGTAAAGAACACCGACAAGACCAAGCCCGGCAAGTTCAGAGTTACTTTGATTGACATCAAATACAAAAGCGACGAGATCATACCTGTCTGTGACCGGATCATTGCCGATATAGATGAGAAAGCGCATCGGTTATGTGCGGAAAAATTCATGGCTATGGTCAAACGCGGTTTGGTAAAAGAAAAGGAACAGGCCCAAAATAAAGTCAATTTGGATGATCTGGCAAAGGAAATCGAAGCTAAAGATGAGCCTAAAAAAGAACCGGCAAAAAAAACTGAAGATAAACCTGAAGCAACTAAGCAGAAACCTGCAGCAGAAGTTGAAGCTGAAAGCAGTAAGTCTAAGGAAAAGGAAGAAGTTCCCTCCTCTGAAATATCCACCATATTTTGACACACGAAATAGTTCCCCTGCCGGAGCAACCCGGCAGGGGAACTATCTGAATTCCGGAAGACCATATTTTTTATCAGTAATCCTCAAACCATTTTTCCTGACACAAACATAAAGAAATACTGAGGTAAAAAATCCACGAGGACCAAGCTGGAAGCTGCATCAGTACAGTAACCCAGCCACGTGTTTTGGAGCGGTTCTGTACTACCGAACCAGAAAAATTCGAAACTAAACCAGAAGCAAGAAATTAAACGCTCCTATCGTGCCGGCAATACGGCATGATGGGAGTTTTTGTAAGCTAAAATGTTTGTAATAAGCTCCTGAATATGCTAGATTAAGTAAAATATGAAGTTGAAATTTCCCAGGACGCACAGCCGAGCACAATATGGCAAAAGAAACGGTAATAACAACCGCTTACTGAAATACCGGCTGACTACCAAAGACAGAATGATATGGGGAGTTTAGTCCTTAAATAACATCTGGTAATCTTTTATGAAGTTTTATGCTCATAGTAAAGGCGAATCGGTTGAAAATTGGCAGCCGCTGGAAGAACATCTCTACAATACAGCCAAACTGGCTGCGGAGTTCGCTACACCCATTAAGAGCACAGATTGGGCATGGAACGCTGGTTGGCTACACGATCTGGGCAAAGCAACTAATGCCTTTCAGGCGTATTTGCGGCGTTGCAATGAACTGGATGATTCTGAATATGATGCGGATGGCAGTATTTCAAATCATGCCAGTGCTGGGGCGGCTTGGGCCGACGCGCAACAAGGGACACTGGTTGGCAGGATTCTCGCCTATCTCTCTGCCGGGCATCATGCGGGGCTGCCGGACTGGCATTCTTCAGAAACTGGTAATGCCGCTTTGCCATGTCGTCTGGAGGAAGGGCGAAAAAATATTAAATATATCCGGAATTTTTCCGAAAGCGTTTCAGTCAACTTGAAAAAGGTTAAACGTCCGCCTGAGTTTGTGCGAAAGCCTGATGATTTTCACTTATGGGTGCGAATGCTTTTTTCCTGTCTGGTTGACGCAGATTCTCTTGATACCGAAAGGTTCATGAATCCCGATAAATCTGCGGAACGGGGCAGTTTTCCAGCTCTTGAAAATCTAGCGGGTCTTTTCGGAAAAACTGGGGAGTGAAGTTCCCGAAACTCCGGTAAATACAATCAGGGCGGAAATTCGTCAGGCCTGTGAAAAAGCGGCGGAACAGACGCGAGGATTGTTTTCTCTGTCCGTTCCGACAGGTGGCGGAAAGACTCTCTCGGCAATGGCTTTTGCTTTTCGTCATGTATTACATCACAAGCAGCATTGTTTTCGGAGAATTATTTATGTCATTCCGTACACGAGCATCATTGAACAGACTTCTGCAACTTTGTCGCGGATTTTTGGACGGGAAAACGTGGTGGAACATCACAGTAATCTTACGTCTGAAAAAGAAACACCCCGTTCTAACATGGCGGCAGAAAACTGGGATGCTCCTGTAATTGTCACGACAAACGTTCAGTTTTTCGAGTCACTTTTTTCGGCAAAAAAGTCGC
>JAQUOK010000329.1 GCA_028717165.1 Victivallaceae bacterium
TTTTGCGACTTCGTTCTGGAGGTTGCGGTTGGTGGCGGCGATAACCCGGACATTGATTTTCCTGGGCGTATTTTCCCCCAGCCTCAGTATTTCCTGTTCCTGGAGTACGCGCAGGAGTTTAACCTGCATGGCAGGAGAAATGTCGCCGATTTCATCCAGGAAGATTATTCCGTTGTCCGCCTCTTCAAAGAGCCCTTTTTTCCCGTTTACGGCGCCGGTGAAGGCTCCCGCCTTGTAGCCGAAAAGTTCGCCCTCAAGCAGAGTTTCCGGCAAAGCTCCGCAGTTTATCGCGACGAACGGCCCGGATGCCCGGTTTGAAGAGCGGTGAATGAAACGGGACAGGACTTCCTTGCCGGTTCCGCTTTCCCCGCTGATCAGGACGTATGTGTCAAACTGGGCGACCTTCGCGGCCGACTCGAAAACCCGGCGGGAGGATTCACTGCGTATTTCCACGTGTTCGGCCGCGAGTTTCGGGGTTATGCTTTCGATTCTTTTCTGCTGGGCGAGAAGTTTCCGGTCCTTTTTTGCAAGCTCCGCGGTAAGTTCCCTGACCTTGCCGAGAATATCTTCGCCTTTGAAAAATTCGGCGTGGACGGCGGTTTGGCTTCCCCATGAATCGATGTCCCTGCCGATGACAAGGCAGATTTTATCGCCCCGGCCTTTGCATTTTTCTTCCACAAAATAGACTTCCCGGCCGACGCAGAACGAGACGTAGCCGCTTATATAACCGCAAAGTATCCAGCAGACCGGCGCTTGGGAAGACCCCAGTTCAATTAAATGTTCTTCCGCCTCCACTGACTCAAGCCATTTCAATTCCCCGTAAAATTTCTTCGTACTGCTGTCAAAATCGATGGCCAGGAAATTGGCTTTGGCCATGCCCTGAAGAGACTGCAGTCTTGCGCCGGCTTTGATCCATTCCTCCGGGCTGTCCCATTTGAAAAGCCGGCGCATGGCTGCGGCGTCGGCCTGACCCTCAAAATAGCCGAAACGCGTCAGTATTTTGCGGGCTATGTCTTCTCCGGATTTCTCGATTATTTCTTTTCTGAACTGCGCCACCGCATGGATGTCGTGGATGACGAGCCGTCTGCCGTGCAGGTTGAGAAAACCGTCTTTGAAATCTATGAGTTCCGTCAGTTCGAGGTCGGAAGCTTTCATTTGTAAATATCCTTCATATTGAAATATTGCTATTTCATAATGTAATATATTTCAGGGGTAAAGTCAAGGGCTTTAATGATCGCGGGCGATCAGAAAAAAATAATTGAGCTGAAAAACCTTTATCTGGCATCAATATTGCTAATTTCAGAAACGCTGAATGAAACTCAGCCCTTAAAATTTTAACCGGAAAAAAAGGAGACGGTAAAATGTATACGATACTCAGATCCCGGCTTGACGGGATGAAAGACGAAATCAGGGACTTTCTCACCAGGCTGATCGAAACTCCGAGTCCCAGTACGAAAGAAAGGCGCATTGCCGATCTTGTCTACGCGGAAATGGAAAACCTCGGCTTTGACAAAGTCTATCGCGATGAAGCCGGAAACGTCATCGGCGTGATCAACGGAATTGAAGGCGCGCCCACGGTGATCCTTAATTCCCATCTGGACGCGGTCGGCTGTGAAAATACGGAACCGTTCAGGGCGCATTGTGTCGGCGACAGAATTTACGGCGCCGGCGCTTCGGACTGTAAAGGCGGGCTTGCCGCCCAGATTTATGCGGGGGAACTTCTGAAAAGATGCCTCCTGCCGCTGAAGGGGAATCTGGTGGTCGCCGCCACGGTGGCGGAGGAAAACGGGTGCAGCGTCGGCGTAAGGATGCTGCTGCAGGAAACCTTGCCTTCGCTTGGCCTGAAGCCGGATTATGTGATACTCGGCGAGCCGACGAACCTCGGACTTTACTACGGGCATGACGGCCGGGTCGAATTTGACATAAAACTGGAAGGCCGCGATCCGTTCCAGGTGGACGACGGGGCGCGCAGCATTTACCGGGAATTCGTCGGGGATGAATCCCGGCACGAGGCGGCGGATGCCCAGGGGCTGTCGTCTTTCGAACCGGAACTCAGTTCTTCCGGCGGCTGGCGGCACGCCAGGATCCATATGGAGAAAAAGCTCCATCCGGAGGAAACCCCGGAAGCTGTGACCGAACATTTCAAGCATGAAGCCGGACTTCTGCTTAAAACCCAGAAGGCATTGGCGCTTGAGACCATGGTTGTCGAGGAAAGACAGAAACTTTTCTGCGGCCGGAAGATCCTGGTCAAACATGTGGTCAACGCCTGGCAGACGGATCCTTTCGATCCGCTGATGGAAAGAGCGCGGCAGTCGCTTGCGGCCGCGGCCTGCGAAGTCAAGGCCGGGAAATGGAAACTTGCCCGTCCCGGCATGGGTACGGCCGGAGGCATGATCCGTTCCGAATACGGACTTCCGGTTATCGGCTACGGCCCCGGCGAAGAAGAGGAAGCGCACAGTCCGCATGAATCCGTCAATTTCAATAAAGTGGCGGAATGCGTTTACGGTTCCGCTTCGATAGTTCACGGCCTTATCGGCATTCCTGTTTTCGGATGGACTTCCGATGAAATTTAAGCGGAGGCCGTTTAAATGAAAGTACTTGTATTCAACTGCGGGAGCTCTTCCCTGAAATACAAAATAATAGCGCTGCCGGAAGGTGAAGTCATAGCCGGCGGCGAAGCGCAGCGGGTCGGCCCTAAGACCAGCGAACCTGCCAGGATATTTCACCGGCAGGATGGCCGCGAGGAAATTATCGAAACGGAAATGGAGAACCATGAACGGGCTTTCGCAAAAGTCATGCAAATCCTGGAATCCGACCCGGAACTTGCGCCCGACGCGGTCGGGCACCGGGTGGTGCACGGAGCCGAGAAATTCAAAGATGCCGCAATTATGACGCCTGAGTCCCTGAAGGAACTGGAAAGTCTCAATGAAATGGCGCCGCTGCACAACCCCCCGGCGGCGGCGCTTATCAGGGCCTGTTTTGAAAAATACCCGTCGCTGCCGCAGGTTGCAGTTTTCGATACCGCGTATCATTCAAGCATTCCGGATTATGCCGGTATTTACCCGATTCCGCTCGGCCTGGCGAAAAAAATGGGAATAAGGAAATACGGATTTCACGGGACAAGCCATCAGTTCGTGGTGGAGGAAACCGCAGCTTTCCTTAATATTCCATCGGATGAATTTAATGCCGTAAGCTGTCATCTGGGCAGCGGGGGGGCCAGTCTCTGCGCGGTAAGGAACGGTAAATCCATTGACAATACGATGGGATATTCACCGCTTCAGGGGCTGGTGATGAGCACACGGTGCGGAGACCTTGATCCCGGCGTCGCGCTGCGCCTTCTTTCCGGCGAAAACGGCAGCGGCGACCGGCTTGAAGCGCTCCTTAACCAGAAAAGCGGCGTGCTGGGGCTTTCCGGAATATCCTCGGACATAAGGGATATCCTGGCAAAGGAAAACGGCCGGGCCGGCGCCCGAAGCGTATTGAGAGAAACTGAAAGCCTCTATTTATGGCGGATACGCAAGTATCTTGGCGCGTATCTGGCGGCGGTCGGGCATCCGCATGCGCTTATTTTCACGGACACGGTAGGCGAAACCATGCCGTATGTCCGCTGGGCTGTCTGCGCGAACCTTTCGCCTTTCGGGATTGAGCTTGACGAAGCAAAAAACGAATCGTCCGGAAAACTTCCCATGGACATTGCGACAAGGAAAAGCCCGGTAAGGGTTGTTGTTGTCGCTACTAACGAAGAGCTTGCCATTGCCGGGAGAGCGGCCCGGTTACTGGGTGAAGAAAATAAAACAGGAAAGCGGAAACCATGAATTCATTAGTGTTGATTCTCCTGAAAGATAAAATAGATTTTTCCTTCTTTACCGAAAACGGGGTAAAGGAGTTCAGGACGGGAACCGTAAACGGCTTTCGGAATTCAGGGATAAAAAAAGCCCTGGAAAAAATTTTTACGGAGCTGAACGCCGCCGGCCTTAAACCGGATTTCGCAGCGATCAGGGCGCAATACGGCGGTTCGCTTTTTACTAAACCCGAATTAGTGAATAACGAACTTCTCAAGCGTTTGCAGTCCATAACGGCGCAGGCTCCTCTGCATATTCCGCCCCTGGTCGCCCTGGCCGGGGAGTTCCGGAAAACCAGGCCGAAAATACCGCTGGTCATAGTTTTCGAAACGGCTTTTTTCACCGCGCTGCCGGAGCGCGAGAAAAGTTATGCGCTTTCCCGTGAGCTTTCGGAAAAACTGAATCTGAGACGTCTGGGATATCACGGGCTTTTCCATATGGGGGCGGCTGAGGAAGCCGCTGAAAACGGCGCTTCGAAACTGATTTCCATATGTCTTGAGCCAAGGCCGGAAATAGCCGCGGTAATGGATGGCGTGCCGCTTCTGACGACAAGCGGCGCGACGCCGCTGGAAGGTTTGCCGGGCGAAACGTCTTCAGGCGAGATAGATCCTCTGATAATTACCCTGTTGAGTAAAAAACTGAATTACGGCCCGGAACAGATCAATGATATTCTCGCGCAAAAAAGCGGTATTCTGGGACTGACCGGTCAAAGGGCGGCATTGCCGGAAGTATTTTATTCCTGTGACCCGGCCTTTTCCCTGGCCAGGAAAATAATGGAATACCGCATATTGCTGGCGTGCGGTTCATGTATTGCGGTCATGGGCGGAGTTGATATGATAGTTTTTTCCGGAAGGTTTCATTTTCTGGGTTCG
>JAQUOK010000330.1 GCA_028717165.1 Victivallaceae bacterium
GCCGATAACCATGAATTCCGGCTGCGCGTCAATGATCTGTTGCCTGGCAGTAAGCCAGTTTTCCCGCCAGGCCGCTCGATAGCGGAATGATCTGGGCGTACCGGGCTGCAAATCCGCGGCATATACGAACTTGAATGAAGATTCTGAGGAAGTTTTAGTTTTCATGATATTATATCTCCGTTATTTGTTGGGTAAAGACTCGTGCGAAATAGGATATTTCGCATGACTCTATGTTGGGTATTGACGGCATAAATGTTTTTTCAGAAAGCGTTCCATGTATTCCAGCGCTTTTTTCTGGATTTTACTCGCAGTACCGTAGCCGAAGCCGTGAGGCGCATCGGGCAGCACATGCAGTTCCGCGTAAACCCCCGCGCGCTTAAGGCGTCCGGCCATTTCTTCAGAGTGTAAAAGAGGTACGGTTTCATCTTTATCGCCATGAAGGAATAGGGTCGGCGGATTGTTTACCGTAACATGTTCCAGAGGAGAAGCCTCGCGATAAACCGCAGGCGCTTCCTGTTCACTTTTGTTATTCATGAACAGTTTAACGGCCTCCGGGATAATTTCAATCCCGTTGAGTCGGCAAAGCGTCGTTACCGGACAATAAAGGACCGCGGCATTGGGCCTGGTGTCAGTATATTCAAGTTCGGGGCTTACGCCCAATAGTGATTCGGGAGCGAGCGAGGAAAGGAGCGCCGCCAGATGACCGCCTGCGGAAGAACCGGCAACAGCAATGCGTTCTGGCGCGAAACCATAAAACCCGGCATTCCGCCGGAAATAAGACATCCCGAGACGTATGTCTTCAACTTGTGCCGGATAAGCCGCCTGTCCGCTTAAGCGGTATTCCATGCAGGCGCACGCAAAACCGCGTTCGGCGAAATATCCGGCAACCGAATGCCAGGATTCTTTTTTTCCGCTGCGCCAGCCTCCGCCGTGAATGAAAAGGATGGCGCATCCGTTTGCTTTGTCCGGCAGAAAAATATCCATAATCCTGCGGTCCCGAAAGTATTTGCCGTATGGAATATTCAATTTAATGTTCATAGTTGTCATATCCGTTTTATACAAAATTTCAAAGTCTGACTTTTTTCCATTCGTCGACCATTGCCAGGGTATTTTTCCATGGGAAATGGTTCCTGACGCTGTTGGTTACTCCAAGGATGAAATTTTTTCTGCCGAAAATATCCACTGTCTTACGCACTTCTTCCCTCACTTTTTCCGTGCTGTCGCCGCCGAGAATTACCGGCGTGCTTATTCCGGTCCAGGATGAAGCTTTGCCGCTGAAAGCATCATGCCAGTTTTGAAGAGAACACTTGCTGAGGTGCGGTTCTCCGCCTTCGATGCAGTCGAAACCGATAGAAGCGATTTGCCCAAGCAGCGGTTCCATACCGGTAACAACCCGGTAATAAATTATCATGTCGAGTTCATGAGCCCGTTCAACTTCTTTTTTAAGGTAAGGCATTACCGTACGCTCAAATATCCCCGGGCTGAAGAAATTGGTCATTTCATAACCGCCGAAACGTTTGAGGATGTCGATGCCCATTCGTTTGGCGAGTTCGATCTTGCGCATGGTTTTTTCATGCAGAAACCGGGCCAGTTCGTCAAACGCGTCCGGATTATCAATGGCGAACAGTATCAGGTTTTCCGCTCCCATCATGAACATCAAGTCAGCCAGCCCCTGACCGCAGGTGAGCAGGGTTGGAGCCTGATACTTTCCGGCAAGGGAAAATGCTTTTTCGTTAATTGCGACGCTTTGACGATAATCCGTTTCCGTGGCGGGTGAAATCAGGTATTTCACTTTGGCGACATCATCGGCGGACTCGATCAACGGTTTACAGACATTGCTTGCCGAATGATCTCCCCAATGAATCCGCGTCCAGTCTTTGATATCCTCCGTAAGTCTCACCGCCTGCGTCAATTCCCCTGCCGGGGTTTGCCAGCTTTGCCGGAGTACGGGAAATTCTTCTCCGCTTATATGTTCAATATGACTTTCCGTTTTTACGTCGGGATGCGGATTGCCGGCAATACCCACGGGAACGAACGGATCCGTTCCCAGTTCAACTGCCAGTTTGCAGTGCTCTTCCCAACTTTTTAATTTTTGTCCGTTTACCTGCAAATTATCGTTAAAATAAATCGAACAGGGTAGATAATCGACATCCCTGCCTTGCATGGCTCTGGTGAGCCGTTCTCTTGAGTTCATTTGATCCTATCCTGAAATATATTTTCTATAAATCTGGCTGCCGCCCTGAGAGGTTCCGCCTTCCGGACGGAAAACTCCCTGACAAATTCGGGGTTAAACCAGCTTGCGCACAGTCCGCCTGTAATTTTTCCCTGCGAATTGAACAGAGGAACCGCAACCCTTTGAATCCCCGGCATGCATTCCTGGTTTTCAAACGCGGTTTTTTCTACTTTTATCCGGTTCAGGATTTCATCCAGTTGCGGACCGGGCATAACCGTATACGCGGTTTTTTTATAAGGGGTATTCCTGTCCAATATTCTTTCCCGTTCTTTCGCTTCAGCGAAAGCCATGATGACTTTTCCGAGAGCATGGCGATGAGAATAGCCGGTAATATCGCTTCCCGCCCCGGTCAATACCGGCGAGTTTTCGCATTCCGCTTTAGAAATGACGGTAACAGCCGGTTTTACCCGGTCGAAAACCGCAAACTGGATGGAGGCATTTATACTGTTCGATAAATCCTGAAGTTTTTCTGAAATAATTTTAAGAGGCTCCAACTTGTTGGCCGCGGCTTTTAAAAGATAGAGAAACTTTATCCCAAAAGTATATCCTTCCCGAATATTCGAATCGAGATAACCGCTTTCGGACAGTACCCGCAGTAAACGGGTTACCGATGCTCTGGACATACCGGAACTGTCGGCGATTAACTGAAAAGGAACCGGCATTTTTGATGCCGCGATCAGTTCTAAAATATGCATGCCTTCTGTCAGGGCAGGCGCTTCGTTTACTTTCATGAACAAACCTCGCTGTAATCATATATAGTACTATTATACTCATATATAGTCATATGTCAAGCGTAATTAAAAATTTTTTATGTTATTTTTCAAGAGGAATTGGGAGGGACATAAGTACTAACTATCTCATTTAGTCCGCGTTTTTCGTGCTCGGTTCACGGGGACGCTCGCCACGGTTCATATTTCATCAGAGTTTTGCTTGGAGGGCGAGGCTCCGACGAGCCGTGGGGTACCTTATCCAAAGAGCTTGATCGTCCGGTAAACCTCCGTCCCTGAAAAAATTCCGTTTAAAAGCGGTACTACAAACATGTAAGTATCCTCAAAACATATGGTTAGCGCTTAGGGGGCTTGTGGGAAAAGGGGAAACTTTTTGAAAAAAGTTTCCCCTTTTCCCACAAATAAACCGACCATCCGATCAACCGTCTCTGCAATTATCCTGCAAACGGCTGTCCGGGACTTGCTTCTGCAACGGATTCTACTATATTAAGGCATAAAACTTCACTGACAACCCGGAGAGTCTTATGACCCTTGAAGAATTTAAAACCTACACGGAAGATACCGGAGAACGCATCGGACAACTCCGCGACTTCCTGAAAATTGAACAGCAGGAAGCCGAAATACAGGAAATACAGCAGAAAATGTCGGCTCCCGGTTTCTGGGACAACAAGGAAAAAGCCCAGGAAACCGTAGCCAAGCTCAGCGCCGGTAAAAATGTCGTTGAACCTTATAAGAAACTCCTTCGGGAAATTGAAGACCTGGAAGTGCTCCTGGAAATGGCCGAAGAAGATCCGGATATGCTGGAGGAAGCCGACGCCGGCTGTAAAAAACTGAGCGCTGAACTCGATAAAGTCGAATTGCTGAGTTTCATGTCAGACCGCTTCGACGCCAATAATGTTTTCGTATCCATTCATGCCGGAGCCGGAGGCACCGAGTCCTGCGACTGGGTCAATATGCTTCTCCGCATGTACCGGCGCTGGTTCGAACGGCGCGGCTGGAAAGATGAAATCATTGACCTGCAGCCCGGCGAAGAAACCGGTATTAAAAGCGTTACCATCCGCGTCCAGGGGGATTTCGCCTACGGTTATGCGAAAGCGGAAAAAGGCGTTCACCGTCTGGTGCGCATATCTCCTTTCGACAGCGCGGCACGGCGGCATACGTCTTTCGCCTCGGTCGATACTTTCCCCGAACTCTCCGATGATATTGATATAGAAATTGATGAAGACGACCTGAAAATAGATACCTATCGCTCCAGCGGCGCCGGCGGCCAGCATGTAAATACCACGGACAGCGCCGTCCGGATAACCCATATTCCCACCGGGATCGTCGTCTGCTGCCAGAACGAGCGTTCACAACACAAAAACCGGGCGACCGCAATGCGGATGCTGCAGGCTAAATTGTACGAACTGGAGGAGGAAAAACGCCGCCGTGAAGCCGATGAGCTGCGCGGGGAAAAAGCTGAAATGGGCTGGGGAAACCAGATCCGTTCCTATGTCCTGCACCCGTACCAGATGGTAAAGGATCTGCGCACCAACATTGAAACCGGCAATACCGCAGCGGTTCTCGACGGTGACCTTGACCAGTTTGTCGAAGGCTGGCTGAAATCAAGCCGGAAAACCACCCGAAACAAGAACTGATTTATTGAGCTAATTTCAAAAGTTTTTTATTTGCCGACTTGTGAAAATATGGTAGAAAGTTCATCTTAACCTCGAGGCTATCAACTCGGAGGCAAAATGAACGATCTACAC
>JAQUOK010000331.1 GCA_028717165.1 Victivallaceae bacterium
CGCATTTCACGATTCGCTCGCTAATGCATCAGGCCGCTTTGAAGGCTTCTTGCGATCCTGACTCTTTGTCATTTACCGGTGCAGTTCGAGTCGTATGCCGCAAAATTATTGCGGCACATTTCCCCCCCTCCGGCCTGCTCAGATTAAAAGAAAAGAAATTATTGACGAAATTGCTCAGCACAAAGTGGTGGCCAGGCGTGGCCTGTGCCGTGAACGCGCAGTCAAGCGAAAGATGAAAAATTGGCAAATCAAAAAAGATTTTTCAACCAAAGTCGCCCAGAACAAACCTATTATTCGCATTAAATGAGCAGTATTGAACTTAGACTTTTTCGTTAAAAAAGTCAAGTGCCGTACCAATCAATTTTACCTCAAAAAAGCCGAAAAACACGTTCATTACTTTGCTTGTCGATTTCGATTCTATCCCTCGGTAATAGATTTTCAGCCGCGGCGGTTCCCGCAGTTTCGGTTTGTTTCCTCGTATCCGGTATAACCCGGCGGTTTTCAGAAAAGGGATGTCCAATCAGTTATTTTTCTGCTTCGGCTGAACCGAATCCGACGACATCCCGGCTTTCCCGTCACCGGTAAAATCCGGATAGGAACAAACCTGTCCACAGTAGTTGCTAAAGACAATATTATGGTCTTCGACATTCCTGACATATTCCGGCAACAGCGGGATTTTTCCGCCGCCGCCGGGGAGATCGACCACATAGTACGGAACGGCCAGTCCGCTTGTCCAGCCGCGCAACTGGCGCATTATCTCCAACCCTTTGGAAATCGGAGTACGGAAATGTTCCGTACCGTAAACCAGATCGGCCTGGAAAATGTAATACGGCCGTACCCGCGCCGCCAGCAGTTTCTGCATCAGCAGCCGCATGACTATCGGATCGTCGTTTATACCTTTAAGCAGAACCGTCTGGCTGCCCAACGGAATCCCGGCGTCCGCGAGCCGTGCGAGCGCTTTTACGGCCTGCGGCGTCAGTTCGTCCGGATGATTGAAATGGACATTGATGAACAGCGGATGATATTTTTTCAACATCCTCGTCAGTTTGACGGTGATGCGTTCCGGAAGTACGCATGGCGTCCGGGTGCCGAGCCGCAAAATCTGAATATGGTCAACAGCCCGCAACCGCTTGAGAATATTCTCGATCCCGGAGTCTTCCAGCAGGAACGGGTCGCCGCCGGAAATCAGTACATCCCGAATCTCCGGATGTTGCCGGATGTAATCGAAGCCCGCTTCGAGTTTAGACGGATCGATCCGGTCACGCGTTCCGAATTTCCGCTTTCTGGTACAGAACCGGCAGTACATGGCGCACTGATTCGATACCAGGAACAGGCAGCGGTCGGGATAACGGTGGACGATGTTGGGAACGGGCGAACTTTCATCCTCTCCCAGTGGATCCTCCATCAGCTTTTCACTTCCTTCCAGTTCGAGTTCGTCAGGGATGCACTGGCGATAAATCGCATCTCCTTTTTCCCGGAGCAGAGAGAAGTAATAGGGAGAAACGCGGAATTGGAACGCATGCGCCACTTCTCGCAGTTTATCTTCCGGCAAGTTAAACAGTTTTGCCGGGAGACCAACGTCCTTAACGGACTTTTGCAATGATTTCTGCCATTTTTCCATGTCTTTTCAATGCCTTATGTTATTTAATATCGTTAATCCGGAAAACTCTCCGGAAGCCGCTTCGTAAAAATCAGGCGATCATCTCCCGGAGCGTAAAAATCCTTGATTCTAGCTTCGCTTACGTAACCGTTCCGCCGATAGAATTCACTGGTCGGCAGATATTTTGCCGTGGACGAAGTTTCGATGACAATCAGCCGGCCGCCGCGGAAATGACATTGCCGTTCCGCAAAATCCAGGAGTTGTTTCCCGATGCCGCCGCGCTGGCGGCGCGGATCGACCGCGATCCAGTACAGATCAAAGGTCTGTTTCGTGGCCGGCGTCGGGCCGTAACAAACATAACCGAGAACTGAATTATCGTCTTCCTGTTCGGCCGCGTAGATAAGGTAATCCTTCTGTTCCGGCCGGTTGAGCCAGATGTCCATCAGTTCGGCCGCCACATCAATTTCCTCAGGAGTGAACATGCCGGTCCGTTCCAGAATATCCAGAAGCGCTTGCAAATCTCCCTGCCGCATGGGCCTGATGTTGATCGGGATCATGGTTTCAACTCCTTCGCCCGCCTCTTAGCCGCTTCCCTGAGAGTCATTTTCACAAAATCCGCATACGGAATTCCCGCCGCCGCTAATGCTTTCGCGAAACCGGCGTCCGGACTTATGTCAGGGTTGGGATTATATTCGAGCACGAAAATTTTCTCGTCACGGTTGAGGCGGATATCAATTCGCCCGTAAGAATTGCCGCCCATTCCCCGGGAAACAGCAAGCGCGACGGTTTTCAGCCTTTCGGCCAGCGCCTCGGAGATCGGCGCCGGACAAACGGCGGGCGTGGCCTGATAAGCCGGGGTTTCTTCCAGCCATTTCGCTTCGTAGGAGACAATGTGCTCGGCATGGGCCGGCAGCCGCGAAAAATCGATTTCCGATGGCGGCAGGACGTAAAATTCATCCCCGTCGGCAAGCAGGGCTACGTTAAATTCGCGTCCCTCGACATATTCCTCCGCGAGGACGCCGTCCGGATATTTTTCGAGAAGGCGCGGCAGTAATTTCTGCAATTCCGGGAATGAATGGACAACCGCATCGGATAAAATTCCCAGACTGGCATCTTCGCACGCCGGCTTGCAGATCAAAGGGAAATGCAGTCCGTCCGGCAGTTTTTCCGGTAGCCGGGTCAGGAAAATGTCATCCGGAACGGCAATCCCCAGCGAACGGAGAATCCGCTTGGTCAACGGTTTGTTGCGGGCGATCCCGAGCGTCAGCGGATTATTGCCGGTAAACGGAGTGCCGGCAAGCCTCAACAGCGACGCGACATGCATTTCCATTTCGGAATCGCCGTTCAGCCCTTCGCAAAGGTTGAAGACCGTTTCCGCTCCGGATTGGCGAATGTCTGTAATCAAATTGTCCGCATCGGAAAGGAGCAATTCCGCCGTATGATATCCCAATTGAAGCAGCGCGTCTTTGACAGCGGCGGCCTCGGCGGAAACTCCGGCCTCGGAAATCAGCTCAAGTTGCCCGGTCGCCTTACCCGGCTTATTGGAGACAATCAACACCAGCGGTTCGTTTTCAGGGTTCATATTCTCTCCCTGGAAAGACGTTTTTCCGCCGCGTCAATCACTTTTTGGAAGAGTTGGGAATAACTGCAGCCGGCCGTCCTGGCCGCCTTCGGGAAACAGGAATTATCCTTCGGGTCGGGTAAAATGCCGGGAATCGGGTTCACTTCGATGATGTTCGGTACGCCGGCAGCGTCCAGTCGGACGTCCATTCGGCACCAGTCGCGGATTTCCAGCGCCCGGAAGGTATCGCGCACCAGCTTCTCAATATTTTCGCGTAATTTTGCGGACAGCGGCGCCGGGCACTGAAAAATCTGCAGCGGCGCCCGGGATGTGTCCCATACCCATTTGGCCTCATAGGAATAAATTTTCCGGGCATGGGAAGGAAGCTGAGAAAAATCAAAGCCGACAATCGGGAAAATTTCCAGTTCATTCTGATTGCCGATCATGGCTACGGTATATTCCGCGCCGGGAAGAAATGCTTCAAGAATTACCGGCTGGGCATATTCCGAGAGATTTTCGCGGATCAGTTTTCCGGCCTCGTCCGGAGTGTCGGCGACCGATCTGTCGAAGACTCCCTTGCTGCTGCCTTCCGCCACCGGTTTGACGATTGCCGGAAACGGAAAATCCTCGAGGTTCACCTCATCGTCGGTACGGAAGATGCGAAACCGCGGATTGGGGATACGGTTCGCGGTCAGAATTTCCTTGCAGTGGCCTTTGTTGAGACAAATTCCAAGCGTCAGCGGTCTGGATCCGGTATAAGGCAGAGCAAGTTTTTCACAAACGACCGGGACATAGGATTCCCGGAAATCGCCGAATAACCCCTCCGCCAGATTGAAGACCAGATCCGGCCGGATCCGGATTAATTCCATTTCCAGCCCGATATCCGCTTCCACCCCGAACACTTCGTATCCGAGGGAAGAAATCGCGGCTTCCACGGCTTGTAATGTTTCCGGCGTATCGCCTTCGGCGAATAGATCATCGGAAACCGTATCTGCAAGTTTCGGGAAACGCCGTAAATATTCCCGACGCAATCCGTGTTTGCTGCTGTACGCCAAAGCTATTTTCATCTTCATTTTCCTGCAATGACATCCATTTTTTATGCCGGGTCAAAGATTAACCCGGATATTGTTGAAACAAAATACCCTTTCAAAATTTCACTCATATCGCTGAAAAGTAATTAATATAATATATTGGACAATAATTGCCAATCAACATATCATCTGCCAAACATCAAATTTTAGTATTATAAAAGGAATTGTGAAGCAAAATAGATTTTTTCAGTACCGCCAGCACTGCTATCCACAGCCATTCGGGCCGGACATTCAGTGGCGGATGCCTGTTGGAAAGCCTGCAGGCTTACAGGAAAACGGCAAAGAAGTTAAAGTCCTAACCTGGGAATTGTACTGGGCAGCGGGTGATAACATATCGAAGATAAAAAATCTTTTATTTTTTTGGTCAATTGAAAAAGTAAATGCACGTTTGTCAAGTTAAACGCACGATACCTAGACATAGTAGTGCGTTTAGTTTGACAATGCGATGATAACGGTT
>JAQUOK010000332.1 GCA_028717165.1 Victivallaceae bacterium
ACCACTCCTTAAGGGGCTTTTTACCTTCCGGAGTGAATTCATCCCACGCCAGAGCTATTTCAAAACGGTCTTTCAGGGAAGCTCCCCGGATCCAGGCGGGATAGTTGTTGGCATGCCATTCATCGATAAAATAATCGATAAAACCGATCTTCTTCATTTTTCGTTCTCCTTGTAGCAAGCTTCTATTATTTCCAGGCACCGCAAACCGTCAAACGCGGTAATTTCCGGTTCCTGATTACTTTCTATCGCTTTGATAAAACTGCCGATCTGCTCGGCAAAACCGCCGGTTAATTCCGGAATTTCGATTTTTTCCGGCTTTTCAGCGCCGCGTTTATGGAAAGTCAGATCTCCGCCGTAAGTGTATTCAGCTTTTCCGTCCTGCCCCATGATGATGATATCCGCTTTCCCTGTACCAGCCACCCAGGCGGAAGTCAAAGACCCGATAGCGCCGTTTTCGGCCTTCAGGACAATAATTGCGGCATCCTCGACATCAGTTCCTTCCAGATGAGTATGACAGACCGCGTGCTGTTTGGTTACTTCACCAATCAAAAAACGGAATAAATCGACTGAATGGCTGCTGGTATCCAGCATCGAACCGCCGCCGGCAACCGCCTTTTTCGAAAACCACTTGTCTTTCATGCCGAAGGCCGGGCCGCAAAAAGTGTTTTGGAAGAAAACCACTTGACCGAGGCAACCGGAATCGATCATTTCCTTCATCCGGACAATCGCCGGAATAAAACGATGGCGGAATGCCAGCATCAACCGGGCGTCGGATTTATCCGCGGCAACTTTAATTTTCCGGGCGGATTCCACATTGGCAGCGGACGGTTTCTCCAACAGTACATGGACGCCGTGTTCAAGCGCGAAAACTGCATCCGCTTCATGTGCGGCCGGCGGCGTACAAATACTGACCAGATCTGCCCTGCCCGATTCGATCAGCTCACCGGCCGAAGCAAATACTTCCGCCCCAAGTTCGGCGCCCATTGCTTTCGCCGCGTCCGGATTAATATCAGTAACCGCAGTAATTGCGATATTATTGCTCTTATAACCCGCGACATGGCACTTCGCTATACCGCCGCACCCGATGATTCCTGCTCTGATTGTCATTTTGATCCAACCTTTTTTAAACGTTTTAAATAAAAATCTAATTTTTTTATTAGATATTCCTTTTTTATTACTTTACCGGCGCTGGAGAAGCGGTGCTTTTTCTAACCACCAGCTCGGGTTTCAGCAAACGATTACCGCCTTTGCCCGTTTTTATCAGTTGCAGCAACAACTCCATTGCCTGTCTGCCTATCTCTATTTTAGGTTGAGCGACAGTGGTAAAGTTAAATTCCTCAAGTTCCGCAAACCACAAATCGTCAAATCCGACAATGGACAAATCTGCAGGAATCCTCAGTCCGTACCGTTCCGCCATATGTTTAAGCTTGATCGCCTGCTGGTCGGAATAGGCAATAATTCCGCTTATCCGGCGCCCCTTAAGCGCGTCCTCCAGTTCCTCGGATTCCCTGAATATTATCGGCGGCGGCAGCTTTGCTTTGCCGATGACATCCAGATTGCCTTTGAGCCGGAAAGTATCCTCGTTACAACAGGCCAGACATCTATGCCCCAGGGAAACCAGATGTTCAGCGGCCAGTTGACCGCCGGCAAAATCATCTGTGATCACATAAGGATGCGGCCCGCTGTCACGAACGGAACAGAACACCACTGGAATCTGACGGGATTCCAGCATTTTCAGGTTCGAACTGATGCCGGAATAATTAATGGAAGTAATAAGCCCGTCTATATTTTTCCCAAGAAATAACCTGATCTGAGCATCCAGGGCGGTTCTGCCGGTAAGTACCGTCAGCAGACCGTAATCCGCGGCAGTAGCGGCTTCCCCTATTCCCTGGAGAATAATATTAAAAAACGACCCGATAACCGAATTCGCCATATAACCTGCCAGACAACTTTTTCCGGCCTGCAAACCGCGGCCGAAATTGTTCGGCACATAACTCAGTTTAGCCGCCAGTTGTTTTACTCTGGCTTTTGTCGCAACGGCAATCCGGGGGTCATTATTGAGCGCCAAACTCACCGTTCCCGGTGAAAGTCCCAATTCGGCAGCCAACTTTTTTATAGTAACATGCATAGGCAGCAGCCATTTCCTTAAAACGTTTTAATATTTTAGTGCCAACTCCCGTACTTGTCAATCCCTTTATCGATATTTTATTCATTTTATTCGCAACACGGCTAATGCGAGGGAATCACGGACAGTCATTTTTCTTCGTATCCTGAGACCGCCTGCCTTTATGCAGTTCCTGCAGTTTCGCCTGGATCAGGGAATATATCGTAGCGGCAACTCCGCCCATGCATATATAACCGATTATTGACTGCATGGCGGCAACCATCCTGAAAGCGGGACGCGGGACGATATCACCGTAACCGAGCCCGGTAAAGGTAACACAACTGAAAAAAGTGCACGCCTGAAGATCTTCCTGTCCATTTCCTGCGGAATCCACCAGGGCCTTCGACTCAAGATAATAAAGCGCGAACAGGAATATGAACAGCAATATCAGGCAGTACCAGTCAATAATAATCTCGAGTATATAAGTATTCGGATTATTCTCCCTGAGCCTTGATACTAATACCATTACCAGAATGGTCACGATAAAAAACCCGGTTATGATCAGGTCTTCCGGACTGAACTTCGCGAACCCGTCCCGGTAAGTAATGTAAAAAAACGCTCCGATCGAAGTAACCGTATAGATTATGACCAGCGGGCGCAAAGGCAGTATTTTAATATCCATGGCGCCCATGATCAGCCCCAGCAGCAAACCTCCGATCAGCAGTAATATACTGACTTCAAAATCCGTTGCGACAAACGCCATCGCCGTATAGACGGCAACAATTATCATCACCGGAATGAGCTCGATGAAATGATCGAGCAGTTTTGATTTCACAGTCTTCATTTCCCGTACTCAGGATCATCTCTGCATAGGTTTTCCGATATATATCTGGCGGGGACGCGTTATTTTGGTATTGCTCGTCGTCATTTCTTTCCAGTGCGCTATCCAGCCCGGCATGCGGGCAAGCGCAAACATGACCGTAAACATATCCTCCGGAATACCGATCGCGCGATAGATTATCCCGCTGTAGAAATCAACGTTCGGATAGAGATTGCGTTCAATAAAATACGCGTCCTGAAGGGCGACTTTTTCAAGCTCCATGGCAACGTCAAGCAGCGGGTCCTGAATGTCCATGGCATTGAGAAAGTCATGACAGGCCTTTTTTATAATTACGGCGCGCGGATCAAAAGTTTTATACACCCGGTGCCCGAAACCCATCAGCCGGAAATTCGATTTCTTATCTTTCGCCCGGTCGATATATTTCTTGATATTACCATCTCTGGCTATCTTTTTGAGCATTTCTATGACCGCCTGATTAGCTCCGCCGTGAAGCGGCCCGGACAAAGCGGAAATGCCCGCGGAAACGGTCGAATACAGGTTTACCTGGGCGCTGCCGACCGTCCGTACGGCGGTCGTTGAACAGTTCTGTTCATGGTCAGCGTGCAGAATAAGCAGGATATTCAAGACTTTTACGACTTCCGGCTTGAGCTCATAGGGATGCACCGGAGATGAAAACATCATGTTCAGAAAATTGGCGCAATACGGCAAATCCGGCCGCGGATAAACCACCGGTTCACCAATCGAACGCTTATAAGCGAACGCGGCCATCGTCCTGAAAGTCGAGATCAGCCGCGCCGCGCAAATATCCACATCCTCATTCATTGACAGCGAATCCACATTCGGATAAAACGTCGACAATGCGTTAAACATTGTTGACATTATCTGCATCGGGTGCGCAGCCCGCGGGAAACGGTCAAAGAAATGACGCATATCTTCAGGCAGCAGAGAATGTTTCGTCAGGAGCTGGGAAAACTTCCTGCTTTGTTCCGGATTGGGCAGCTTGCCGTGAAGAAGCAGATAAGCAGCCTCAATGAAACGGTGTTTTTCAACCAGCACATCGATCGGAATGCCGCGATAGTGCAGAATGCCCTTTTCGCCGTTCACATAAGTTATCTTACTGTAACATACGGCCGTATTCAGGAAACTCGGATCAATGGTAACCATACCGGTAGTTTTGCGCAGGTTCGTGATATCAATACCGATTTCCCCCTCACTGCCGATCACTATCGGGAGCTTTACTATTTTGTCCCCGTATCTCAATTCCGCATATTCAGTTTCCGTGCTCATACAATCTCCTTCAATTATTACCGCCGCTCTCCGTTACGGCAACCGTACGTATTCCCGGCTTAAACAGCATGAAAAAAACCGTTTTTCCAATCCCGGTAAAATCCGGCTTTATAGTATAGCATGCTTCCGGGTCATTTGCAAACCCCGGATTTATATGATAATTGCTATCAAACAGACATGCGGTTTTGCGCAGCATTCGGCAGTCTAATGAGTATCCGGGGAAATAAATTTCTGTTATTTTTTCAATTTCAGGTGTAACTTTTCCCGGTTCCGGGCAACTATATAAATAAAGCGAGTTTAAATATTTAAATCTGGAGGCCCGGCGGCAAATCAATATGCGAGAACATGAAGATGCCGTAATTACCCAGGCGGTTCTGCGGGGAGATGTCGAACGGTATTCGGAATTACTGGATAAATATCAGACATATATAGGAACGGTTGTCGCCAGGAAGATCGGAAGAGCG
>JAQUOK010000333.1 GCA_028717165.1 Victivallaceae bacterium
CAACAGGAACCGATACCTTGCCAGGCGACAGGAAATAGCACTGTCATCTCAGAAAACGATAAATTTGTTTTTATCGATGATTTTGGAGCAAAGCAGAGGAATGAGTATATACTTTATTTCGGGAATAAATCGTCTCTGCAGAAATTCAATCACGGTATCATTATCGAAAAAACAAAAAATGACAAAGCAGAAAAGATATTAAACGGTATAATTTGTGCTGAAATACAACCGAATTCTCAAATAACCTTTTTTGACGCAAAATCTACTCAAGGAATACTTCGACTGAATGGGATCGGCGGCCGTTATGAAGGGCGTTCATCAGATGGGAGTGGTAAATTAAACTGGACAGAAAAAGGCATTATTTACTGCCGTGGCGAAATAAGAACTCATTCTAAGGCAACTGGGTTCTGTACGGTATTTGAATTTTTTTATAATTCACCATATGTGAAGATTTCATATTCAAGCGACAACCCTCGGTACAATATGGATGAGAGATCTTATCGCCCCTTGGGGACACTTTTAGGCACCGCTTTTTCAGAAGCTCTAGTTATATCTGGCTGGACAAAAAAATATGGATATTGGCCCATAAGGAATAATACAGAACTCATAATAAGGCAAAAAAATACGATACCATTTGGATGGCTACTGGCATATTCAGATATTCCCGAGTACCCGCGGCTATATCTTTCAAAAAAAGATTTCATTCTTGAATTTGCTCTATATCACGGAGCTTATATTGCTCAGAGCAAACCGCAAGTTAGCTGGGTGTATGTTCATAATGTATCATCGGAAAGTGAAATAGATAATTATGCAAAACGAGTGGAAACAGCGTTGCTGTTTGTCGTCGGCCTGATAGAAACAACAAAGAATGACTAAAACACCGCTGGCTGTAAACTCGGATGTTAAAGAAAATAGGAGACTCAAATCAGTTAACAACCAGCCCTAAAAGGGGGTAGCTTAAAAAGGTGATACTAAAATGGATAATATTATTTATTGCGTCCTTTAAAACTACGTTCTTGGGGGCGTGGTTAGAGTTCTTGGGTGCTACTTAAATATCAGAGTTTGAGCTCAGCATAGCTAGGACAACCGTGGCTGAAACCATGGACATTAGGAGAATGATGTAGTCACCCCTGTCCCCCAGGAGCGTAGAGAACGTTGTATAAGAGATAAACATTAAATTGTTATTAACGTTTCCCACTTGAAGGTTTAAGATTAATCAATTAAAGGAGGGTTCAAATGAAAACACTTCATACTCATCAGTTCGGGCGAGCAATTGTTTCTTTTACATTGATAGAATTGCTCGTTGTTATTTCTATTATTATGATTTTGGTATCGTTGTTAATGCCTGTCTTGGCAAAAGCAAGAGATTCAGGAAAAAAAGCAGGCTGCTTGAATAATTTAAAGCAATTCGGAATGACTAATAATATGTATGTTTCCGACAACCAAGGCTGTCTTCCTTTCAGCCGAATAAATAATCATTTATGGGATTATCTTCTTATGGGTTATGTTTATTATGATAAAAATAATTGTAATAAAAGAACTGATTTCAGTATATTTCATTGTCCTGCCGGAATTCCTAACAAATCATATTCAAATTATACGGCAAGGGGGTATGGATATAATCAGGTAATAACATATGATACTACTTATTCTGAAATGTCAAAGCTTTCGAGAATAAAAAAGCCGGCAATAACTGTACTTATGACAGATTGGGCCAATGGAGGGACCGAGGGGTTTACGTTAGGCGGAACTACTAATGGGATGTTTGTTTCTTATAAAAACGGCAATCAATATATCTCATACAGACATTTTAATCAAACAAATATTTTATTTGCGGATTTTCATGTAAAGTCTAGCGGTAGGGGATTTTTTTCAGCGTCCTATGGCGGCTGGATACCACTTGGTACCCAGTGGTATAATACCGGAACAATATATTGATTGGGATTTTGTATAAAAACAAAAAACTAAGACTCGGTTGGGTTCGGGCTCATGCATATAAAATATTATAATCCCAGGCTTATTTTGTTCCTGGTTGAAACAGAGAACCAGCTAATCGACAAATATCTAATTTTCATCTCTGCCAGGTTGGTATATCAATGTTGAGAAATATGAAAAAACAGGTTCCGTCCAATATCCGATTCAGAAAGTATCAACGCTAATTTAGTAAAAAAATAAATGCCCTCTTTAAATAGAAGTTTATATTATGAAAATATCGCTGTTAGAAAATGGATTTTTGAATATAATTTCCAATAACGAAAAAATCAGAATTAAACATGCTTTTTGCGCGGTAAGCTGGAATGATGACTCCGGTATTTTGTATCGTTTTGATTCCTATACTGCGAAGATGCAAAATAGGCGTAACGCGGCTTCAACGGTCTATCTGCGTTTTATAGAAGAAGCATGTCCTGAAATGGAATGGGAAATTACTGAAAGGAGAAATACCTTATTGTTGCGTTTATCCGTGATAAATACCACCGGCAGGAATATAAAACTGAAAACTCTTGAGCCGTTTGGCGTCAGTCAACCGCAAGCCGGAAACATTAATATCAACGGTAAACTGAATCAAGCCGGCATGTTGTCATTACCTCGGGTTGGAGGTAATATTAAACCGCGATATTTATGGGAAAAACTTTATTCTTCCCGGTTGTTTTCATCGAGTATGGCGGCCTGTCTTTATAATAAATCGACGGAATCGGCATTTACGCTGGGATTTGTCACGACCGCCGATATGTTCGGGGAAATAATGTTTGAATTTGACGCTTTCCGGAATCTGAAGGAATTCTCCGCTTTCTGCAATGCCGAAGGATTAACCCTGAAGCCCGGAGCAAAGCTTAGTTCCGAAGAACTTTTTATAAATATCGAAGATACCGCCTCCAAGGGACTGGACAGTTATGCGCTGAAACTGCGGGAAAAAATGAATTGCAAACCCGTGCTGAAACCGGTCACCGGCTGGAGTACTTGGGATTATTATTTCGGAAACATCAGCGAGGAAAACATCCTGGAAAACGTTGATTTTCTCGCCCGGCATAAACAGGAAATTCCGATGGAATATATTCAGATTGATGCGGGTTATACCGTTGATAAACTTTATGAATGGGAAAACTGGAACGAACGCTTTCCGCACGGCCCCAAGTGGTTAGTGAAGAAAATAAATGAAAAAGGGTTTAAAGCCGGGCTTTGGCTGGTGCCGTTCTGGGCCTGTCGGGGCAGCGTTTTGGCTGAACGGCATCCGGACTGGCTGATCAAGGATAAGAACGGCAATGCGCTCAGTCCGGCGGAAAGTTCGTTCGCCTTGGATGGAACCCATCCGGAAGTGCGTAAATATCTCCGCGACCTCGCCCGGACAATTACCTGCGACTGGGGATTCGAATATATAAAAATAGACGGAGCGTCAATGATCGGCATGACGGAAGGAATTCATTATGATCTTAACGCCACTTCGTGCCAGGCGTACCGGCGGGGAATAGAAGCATTTCGTGCGGGAATGAAGTCCGGCACTTATTTCATGGGGGGAATTTTCGGCCCTTCCATCGGTATAGTTGATGCGATGCGGATCGGTAGTGATGTAGGAGCGCGCTGGGACGGCAGTAAAACCGACATTCACGCAGGGGAACGGGACCGCTATCATGGGTGCGGTAATATCACCCGCGCGATAAGTTCATCTCTAAATACCGCATTCATGAATAAACGTCTGTGGAGCAATGACGGTGACTATCTGGTCGTAAGGGATGACTGTTCCGAATTATCGCTGAGTGAAGCCCGGACTTGGGCGACCGTAACCGGCCTTTACGGCGGCAGCGTCATTCTCAGTGACCGGATGGCGACCTTGTCGCAGCCGCGGCTGGAAATACTGAAGAAAATATTCCCGGTTAACGGCATTACGGCGGTTCCGGTTGATTTCCTGAAAAAGGACATTCCGGAAATACTGGCCGCGGATATAACTATAAACAACGACAGCTGGAAAATCGCTGCGCTGTTCAATTATTCCGACTTCCCGGCTCTTAAAACTTTGTCCTTTACGGACATTGGCCTTGATCCCCGAAAAGAATATCACGTTTTCGGTTTCTGGAAACAGAAATATCACGGGGCGTTCATGAATTCCGTATCGCTTCCCCTTGAGGCGCATTCCTGTGAAGTCATGGCAATAAGAGAAAACAAACATGTTCCGCAGTTATTGGGAACCGATATTCACATCAGCCAGGGCAAAGCGGAAATTGAAACCGTACAATTCAAAGACAATGCACTTGTGGTCAAAACGGCAAAATTGGGACGAACCGGTAATATATTTGTTTTTGTCCCGGATGATTTTGTGCCTGACGGCGGCTTGATAAAACACGCCGCCAATGTCTGGAAATCCGAAACCAGACTTGACGGCGGGAGCGTAAAATACAGGTTCCGTAAGAAGACTGAAATGGAATAACCACAGAAATTCGCAGAATTGCGGCGGCCTCGCCAAAAGTCGGCATGTAACGTTTTTCGTGAAGCTCGCAACGTCCGGAAAAATGCGCTGATTCCGGACATCGGTTGTCTTTCGCTTCGCTCAGGCTCCCATGAGCAGGTTATTGTCAAGCCATAACGGATATTTTTTTCACTTTTGTCGGTGCAGCCTCCTGAAAAGGTTTTCCCCTTCGTGAAATATCCGCTTTTTCAGTAACGGCTAAATACTTTTTATGTATTTGAGAATATCG
>JAQUOK010000334.1 GCA_028717165.1 Victivallaceae bacterium
AAACTCCGCTATGAGCATGGTTTTTGAATTCATCCGCTTGTTTGGTCCCGACATTATCGCCAGTTGTACCGTCGCCGCGATCTGTACGGCCGGCCGCGTCCGGATCGATGCCGGCGCCGCCGTCAGTAACTCGGAGAAAATAACCGTTTGCCGGGGGCAGGTAACTGCGCCCGTTCGGGCCGGTTCCATATATTCCGCCCAGATAGGTATTCAACGCGTCATAAGCAGCATCAGTCGGAAGTTCAGATCCGTCCACCCATAATGTTCCAGCCGGCTTCTTATCGGTAAAGCTTATGCCGGTATTGCCAACCTTGCCGGCAGTATTGGCGGCAATGATAGACTCAATCAAAGAAGTGAAATCCTGCTGCCAGGCTTCGGCCTCGATGACGATCCCGGTCAAGTCCTGGATGTCGGTATAGTTGATCGCGAAATTCTTGCAGACCGTGTTGCCGGTATTGAATCCGGACGTCGCGCGCTTCGTCTGCAGCGGCACGTAGGTCACCGCGACCAGCGTCTCGAACTCGCTGCAGTAAAGCCCGATCCAGTTGAAGGAAAAGTCCCCGATTGCCGAATCCAGGACATCGGAATACACCACCGTGTCCGGGTCGATGTAACCGGCGCCGGCGATATCCGATTCACGGACGATATTTTCGGCGGCAGGCTTCGCTTCCGTTCCGGGCGGCTGCTGGTTATAATCCAGGCCGTCAATATTGGCGTAGATCATTTTGTCTATGACCAGCGTATCTTCATTCGCCTGCAGCTGGGCGATCAGCGCCAGCCCCGCGTCAGTTATTTTTGCCATAAGAAAACTCCGTTTTCAGTTATCAGTGCCGTTGCATCCGGCTTTTATTATTTTTGCTATCTCGAAGGCGACGTATCGCCCGCCGTATCGGCCTTTTCAAAATCCTTGAACTTGAAATGCAGCTTCGCAGGCAGTTCGTCATTCAGATCCAGGAACGCCTGCGCCAGGGCGCGCGTTTCGGTGCGGTTGTAAACCTCCTCGATCTTCAGCGGATCCCCGAGAGAGCTCGTCCCCTGGGGAACTATCCCCATCAGTACCGGCGGCACCCGGTGCGCCTCCCGGACGTCGGCGGCCGAAATGCTCTTGATCTGCAGGAATTCGTCCTTCTGCGAAATATCGCCGACCTGGAGGATCTGGAAAGCCTTTTCCGCCCCGTTGGGAATATGGACTGCCAGGCTCCGGAAATTCCCGACCCCTTTGCCCTCGGCGACTTTGGTCTTCAGCGCCTCCACCAGCTTCGGATCCATTTTCGGATCGTTAGTGTACAGGATATAGCCGAGATGCGCCCCGTTGACGTAATATCTCCGGCGGAACAAAGTCGCGTCCTGGTTAAGCAGCGCCGACTGCAGGCCGCCGATCCAGTCCGGGGCTCCGTAAATTTCCTGCTGTGTGTCGTACTCCTTCATGTGGATTATTTCGTGCGGCGCGAAATCGAGATAATCGCCACCCGGCAGCAGCAGCCGGAAGCCTTTTCTGTCCGTTTTAACCCGCATGTTCAGGGCGGAAACGTGCCGCAGGCCGGTCGGCTGCCCGATGATGTTCCGGAGCAGCTGCAGATAGGCGTTCCCGAACGTCACATAATCGGTTCCCGCCGCTTTGAAATCACGGATCGATATTGCGCCGGTCGGAATGAACGCGTTGACCAGCATGTTCCGCCGTAAAAGCACGCAGCTGCCGTGATGGCCGTTGGCCCGGCGCATCATCGACAGGCCGGTCAGATTGATCGGCGGCAGGTAATATTCCCCGCCCATGTCGGCGAAAGCGCCCAGGGCGTCCAGTATCCTGGAGTTCTGTACCGGTTCCGGATCGCCGAAAGTGAAATGAATGTCGTCGCTCATATTGTCGCCTTGCTGTTCAAAGTTATATGATCAAAATCGAATGCCCGGACTCCCATGGCCGCGCTGATCTTCGATTCGAACGCGTAACGCCGGCATGTCCGGCCGTACTGCCGGATCAGGTCGGACAGCAGCTGTTCGCTGAGGACGAACACCGCCTCCTCGACTTCCAGCTTGATCACGTCCCAGTTTTCCGCGTCGAAGCGTTCGGTCTGGCTTATCGTTCCGAGCCCGAGCCGCTGCCAGATGCGGGCGAAACCCGCCCGGCTGCCGGCGTCTTTGGCGTTGGCCAGCGCGTATTTGACCCGTTTCCGGAACAGCGCTTCCGGTTCCCCGGAAAAACGCTCGGTGTCCCTTTCCCAGCCGAGCAGCTCGACCAGGCGCAGATCGGCAAGTTCCGGATCCGTTTCGCCCGGCAGCCCGGCCAGCCGGGATTCGAGCAGGTCACAGGCCGCGTCGGCGAGCCGCGCGATAATATCGAGGATCCCGCCTTCTTCGCCCTGCCAGAACTTCAGTTCTATCCGGTCGCGCTCACTCATCTATCCTTCCTCCACCGTCAGAGTTCCAAGCCGCGGAACGTCCAGTTCCGAAACGATATCGTCCTGGCCCCAGACCAGGGCCTTGATCTCCGGAAAATAATTGTGCAGCTCCTGGTCGAGCTTGGAAAAACTGAACGCCGCGTAAGGCCAGGTCTGGCTGACGTAATCCTCGTAATCGCTGTTTTCCCGGAAGGCGTAGCGGATGAACTGCTCGACGGCGGCCAGCGACGCCGCGCTGTCGGCGACGTTGGCGGCAAAAGTCACGGCCACGGCCACGTCGTGCGAACTGCCCGGGATCTCCTTGACGACCAGGTCGTCGCCGTGGCCGTGGTTTCCCTGGTCGCCGATATAGGCGTTGATCGCCGCCAAAGTTGTTTCGGAGGCCGCTTCGGCGTCGAACAGGATATAGGCGTCGGCGCTCCCGGGCCCGCGCGGAATGCTGTGATCGAAAAATATCCGGTCGATCCGGAAACCCGTCTGCGCGGCGATCATCGCCTTGTATTTGGCGTCCGTATGCCAGTCGCCGGCGGCGGCGAACTGGTTCCGGACGCGCAGCCGCAACTGCCCGTCGGGTTCCTCGTCGCTTCCGGAGACGGTCAGGTATTCGGCTTCATTGGTCACCGCGCTTATGCCCGGGACGTCCGAGTCCATGATCGAGTAATAGGACGCTGCCAGGTTGTAGGCGCTGCCGGCGTTTTCGGCGGCGCAGTCGACTTCCAGTTCGTCAATACCGATCTCCATTACGGCGTCGGTCAGGGTGATCATCCGGTAAATGTTGCCGTTGATCGGGATCGTCCGGACGCGGGTTCCGGCCGGGATCAGCAGCTGCGCCGCCGTTTCAGTCCGGGAAAACAGAAGTTTCCCCTCGGCTTTGCCCGCCGCTTTCCGGGTGACGTCATAGGCCCAGGCGATTATATCTAGCTGCAGGCCGGAGGCGGTCTTGACGTAAAAATTCGGCATGACGTTCCGGATCAGGAACGCGGTCAGGTACTGCGTCGGTTTGATTATCGCGGCGCCGCAGAAACTCCAGAACGCCGAGTATTTGCTTTCGTTGGCGATGGTCAGATACGCGCCGTCGGCCAGCTGCTGCAGTTCCGCTTTTATTTCATTGTCGGTAACCGGCATTCCGGCCGCCGTCAGGGCTTCGGCGAAAATCTGTTCGGTATCATTTAAATTGTTCAAGTCCAGGCTCATTATTACCCCTTGTCCGTATTTATCCGTGTCTATCCGTGTCTATCCGTGTCCATTTTCCATTATTAGCTGGCCGTCAGTTCGATGGATCCGGTTCCGCCGAATTCATAAGTCTTCGCCGCCAGCGTCCACTTGCCGGCCGAACCGATGAAATTATCCGGGGAAGCCGTTATTTCGACGGTTCCCGGGATGATCCGCTCGTCGTCCTCGACCAGCAGGATTATTTTCTGCAGCAGCAGTTCCCGGCGTTCCGGCGAGCGTTCCGCGACCATTTCGACCAAATAACCGCTTTCCCGGATCGCGTGGATCAGATCCTGCGCGATAACATCGATATCATAAATGATCGCCGCCTGGCCGTCGCCGTCCAGGTTCAGATCGTCATCCTTGATTCTAACGTCCTTATAAGTTGCCATGCGTTTCCCTTATTGTTCTTTGTCCGGCGCGTCGGACTTTTTCAAGCTTGCAAAGCCCACATATCTTCCATTTCGCCGGGGCCGACCGGATTCTGTGTGTTTATGGTCACGCCGCCCCAGTTGTTCGTCTTATTGCTGGTATTGTTTATCCCGCCGGCCCGGATATCGTTATTCCTGGCCGCCCTGACGCTCGGCACGACCGGGCGCTCGACTTTGGCGGTCTGGGTGACTTCCATGCCGGCGAAATCCTTCAGGGCGTCGAGCCCGGATTTGATGGTTCCGCCGATGATCGGGATTTTCGTCATCCAGTCCAGGAAACCGGTTATTTTGCCGACGATCCACTGGAATATTCCGGAGACGATATTTCGCCCGAAATCCCAGAGGCCGGTAAACCAGCCGGTGATTTTGTTGTAACACCATTCCGCGCCGGCGACGATATCGTCCCAGAAGCGGATCAGCAGCGCGGCCGTCCAGCCGATCGGGCCGAGCAGCATCAGCAGATAGTCGGAATATTTCATGACCCAGCCGCAGACTTCGTCCCAGTAATAGATCAGCGCGACGATCCCCGCGGCCAGGGCCGCGATCCCGACCACTATCCAGGTGATCGGACACGCCAGCAATGCTGCCGTAAATCCCCATACGGCGGCGCAGCTCGCCCAGAACCCGGTGCT
>JAQUOK010000335.1 GCA_028717165.1 Victivallaceae bacterium
AGCGGATCCGGGCGTTTACCGACTGCAGACTTACCGCGCTGACGACGCAATGGCTTTCGCCGGAAAGCCGGAGCAGAATACTTTCCGCCTCGGCAGTATCAGCCGGTTTGCCGATAATTTCCTGCCGGTATTCGATAACGGTATCCGCACCGATCACCAGACTGTCCGGGTAAAGAGCGGCGATATTTTGAGCTTTGCGGACGGCGTTGAGAGTAGCGGCATCCGCGTAA
Source organism: Victivallaceae bacterium (assembly GCA_028717165.1). Taxonomy (GTDB): domain Bacteria; phylum Verrucomicrobiota; class Lentisphaeria; order Victivallales; family Victivallaceae; genus JAHOYW01. The sequence continues at coordinate 231 of JAQUOK010000335.1, forward strand.
TAAGTTCCTTTGCCGCTTTCTAAAACAGAAGACGGGATCTGGACGAAATCCAGTCCCATCTCCGCGAGCAGATATTTCCGGCGTTCGGAACCGGAAGCCAGGATTATTCCGGGCGGATTATTTTTCAGCTTTGTCATCGGCTGTTTTTTCCTTTTTTTCAGCCGCTGCCTTCGCTTTTTTAATGTTGTCCGGCAATTCCAGGTTGCCGACGGATATTTCGGCGGTTTTGTTATTGTCCAAAGGAATCTTCCTGGTCTTCAGGATATCAGCGTTATGCAGCTGCACATGGCGCAGGTGCAGGTGCACCTTCCTGATGTTCCTGATGCCGAAAAGAGCATCCAGGGATTCGATAACGCGCAGTTTGAACTTTTCCGAATGGGAGGGCAGCCCGCCTTTGGAAGCGTCGAAATCAATATACACTTCCAGAAACGGCCGGTTCCGGTAGCGGAATAAATTAACCTTGTTTATCGTCAGCGCGTTGAACTCGTTTTCCAAAGCCTTGATCACGGCCATGATCGCGGAACAGGAAATAACGGCGTCCCCGTTGTCGGATTGTATGTTGATGGAATGGCAGCGTTTTTTCCTGAAGATGATCTTGATTATGACCCGAATGATAAACAAGGCCAGCAAAGTCGAACCGACGACAAATAAAGCGAAAAAATAACCGGTGTTGAAATCATTGGCCTCCATATTAAGCGAAGGCAGGATACTTCTTATATAATCCAGCATTTTATTCTCTTCCTGTTTTTAGTTTCCAGTTAAAACGGCCTGAATGCGCAAAACGGTTTCCCGCCGCCGTCCGGGCGGCCGAAAACAATATTCAATTATGTCTCGACTTCATTAGCGCCGTTAGCCGCTTCGGGAGCCGGAGCTTCTTCGATTTCCTGAACTATCACATTAACGCCTGTAACCGTCATACCGGTAATCTTTTCGACTTCCTCGATGATCACGGACTGAACCTGGGCAGCTATTTCCGGGATATTGTAGCCGAAAAGGAGATTGACTTTTATCTCGATAGCCACTTTGTCCTCATCTATCTCGATTGCGATGGCGCGGTCATGCATTTTCCGGCTGCCGACGATTTCCGCGATGTTATCGACAAACGAGCTGCCGGCCAGCCGGGAGATCCCTTCGATCGACAACGCGGCGCGGCGAACGATGGACGACACGACGTTTCCATGGATTTTAATAAGGCCGAGATCGGTTCCTTTCTCGCACGCGGCGGCCTCTTTTACGGCGTTGTTTTTTTCCTGCTTTGAAACTGCCTGTTTCATAAAAATTCCTCCTTTTAAGTTACCAGTTATATGTGTTCTGCATAATACGATAACTTCTTTATAATTAACGACTTTTCACTCGCTTTTTCTTGAAATTTCCTCCTGGTGATGCTATATTGTAATGTCTTGCCTGACAACAATTTAACCGTCCAACAGGAGGAAAAACATGATACAAAATTCACTGTTTTATGACTACTATGCGCTGATCGATTCGTGCTCATTCCTGAAAAAATACGATGCACTTTTTTGCGCCTTTGATCTGGTCTACGACCAGCCGGACTTTCCCGAAGTCGGTCGCCATGGGTACCGGCGCTCGGCTTACTACAAGGCGTTTATCTATAAACGTTCGGCCAATCTGAAATACATCTCCGATCTGGTTCGCGATCTGGAAAGCCGTCCGATTCTCGCTGAAATGTGCGGCTTCAACGCCGGGAGAATTCCCGACGCATCCCGCTTTTCGCGCTTCCTTACCGACACGAACAACTCTGAAATCGAGGACTTGTTTCATACATCCAGCCAGTTGCTGGTTGAGAAAGGCGTCGCCACTCTGGACATAATCATGGCCGACTCCAAGCCGATCAAGGCCAACACCAAGCACAACAACCCCAAAAATCCCAACCGCAAACTCGATAAAACCACAAAGATCAAGCGCAATCCAGCCGCAACGCTCAGTTACTACTCCTATCTCAAACAACCGTTTGGCGATAAGAAAAAAGAGTTCACCTGGTTCTGGGGCTATCGTACCCACGTCCTGCTCAGCGGCGAGGGTATTCCTCTGATCGAAGTTACCCTGCCAAACAACCGCACCGACGGCAAAGTAGCCAAGGCGCTGTTGAAAAAGTTCGTCCGGGTCTACGGTCAGAAAAACGGGCGCGTCTTTCTCGGCGACGCCGGATACGATGACCGCGAACTCTACAATTTCATCGTCGAAAAACTCAAAGCCGAACCGTTCATTCCGTTGAACCGCCGCAATCAGCAGCCGGACAAAGCAATGGGGCCGCACGGACTGCCGCTGTGTCAGGCCGGTCTGGAAATGAAATTTGCCGGCATCAGCCCGGACGGAGCCAGAACCCGCAAGAAATTTCGTTGTCCGATAATCGCGGGCAGCAAAAAGGAAAAATCCCAACTTCCCGATCAATGCCCAATCGGCCATGACCACTTCTGTACCGGCAAATGCTACGGCTGTACCGCCTATATCGACATTACCGATGATCATCGCAGCCAGGTGCCCAGAGAGTCAAAACGCTTTAAGGACACCTATAAGTGCCGGACTGAAGCGGAACGTTATTTCTCCCGCCTCGGGCCTCGTGAAGTCGAGGAGATGTCGCAGTATAAATACCGCGCCGTCCGCAACCAGATGACCATTGCGCATCTTACGTTGAGCTTGACCGCCGTGGCCGCCGCATTGGTTCTGGAGCAACCGGACAAAATCCGTTGCTACAAAACTTTTGCCGACGCTGCTTAGCTTCGTTCATAAAAAAGTAAAATTGTCAGACAACACGCATTTTTTCAAATGCCGGGCTTTTCACGCCCAAATTATCATTTTTTTTATTGAACATCGAACATCGAACGTTCAACATCGAACATCGAATGATTAATTCTCCAACTTCTTCGATTGGCTATTCCTTGTTGGTTATTAGATATTCAATTTTTCCCTATTTCGCACGAGTCATCATTATTCCATATAAAACGGCCTGGCCACTTACCGGGATATCCTCCCGCGCGGGCTGAAGTCGGATCTTTTTCGGCTCGTGTTCTTTTGCCTTGTTTTTACTTGCTTTCATAAAGTTATTCTCTCCATTCCCTATATTTGGGATAAATTATTTGGATAGAGTTTGTTGTTTCTTTTTAAAATCCTGTGCAGAGGGAATGTCCTTGAAAGACTGAATTCACCTGCTTTGAATCCCATTTCCCTTGGGTTAATGGCGATTATTTCCTCCTTTTCCTTTTTTGTAAAAAATCTTAAAGTCTCATTTTCTCTGGGTAAATCCATAAGGTTATTTGTAATCATTTAAGACCGGTAAGCCTTTTGAAATTTTCAGAAAAGACAGCTTCCCTTTCGACATCAGTAAGCGGTTCGGATCGGACAATGGAAACATATACAGCGGGATTGCATATGGGAAAATCCGATCCCAAGAGGATTTTATCTTTTCCCGCCATATTTATGGCATAGCGAAGCCATCCCCATCGATGTGGGGCGCTGCCTGAAATATCAAGGTACATATTAGGATATTTTGTCATATAATCAACCTTCTCTCTAAAAGCCTTCCCATCGCCGGGATGCGCGATTATGATTTTGAGTCTTGGAAAGGATTCACTGATTTTAGCCATTTCGTTCATATCGAAAGGATGAATGTTTACTGGAAGATTGAGTTTTTCGAGGAAACCGTAAATTTCGAAAGCCCCGGGAGAAAAGTAGGATTTATAATTTGTGAGATATCCGACAAGCTCTCCGACCCATTTTATCCCTTCATTTTTATAGAAATGTTCCACTTCGGTACAGGATTCGTGCGGATAATCCGGGTGTATATGTATGCCAGGGATGAAGAAATCAGGGAATTGATCCCTGAACCGCAGACTCTGGACATTCATCTCGTGGATTTCTCTGAAAGAACAGGTTTCGGAAAGCCCCTTTATCAGGCAGGAGCCGCAGGCCCTTGAAATGCCGCACTTTTTCATGAATTTTACGAAATCTCCCGGAGAGAGAGGATTGAACATGGCAAAGTTCGAATTGTTATCCAAATACGGATGAATATGGGAATCTATAATTTCGCAAAGCTCGGGTTGCATAAGAATAAATCCTCCTTTACTGTTATTTCTTTTGGCATATCAGAGGAACTTCCAGAAACAAGATCAATACTTTGGGCAAATACAATATCTGCAATTATGGTATAAACTGTATGAATAAACATATGTGTAAACCTCTCCCGTTAATTATTTTTGTTTAAAAGGTATATAAGTTTTGTAATTTCTTCCGCAATCATGCCCCTGTATTCATTTGCTGTTGTATCCGTAAAGTTGCCAGATTTTAGATAATAATTGCCGATTTCAAAACGGTTTTCCGATTCCAGAGAAAAAACACTTGGAACTTTGTCGAGGATTTCATTTATTTTATTTTCGGCAGATTGGGCAACGTCTTTTAAATTATTTTTTTGGGCCAATGCA
>JAQUOK010000336.1 GCA_028717165.1 Victivallaceae bacterium
CAGGCGATGCTATTTCATCAGGGGCTTGCCATAAAACGCTCATCCCCGCCGTTAAATCTCTCTGCGAATATCTTTTCCGCAGTGCCGCATGATTTAAAATTTCCAATTTTCAGGAAAACTTCAGTTTTCTAAGCATAGCTGTCTATATTATGAACAGTTGGCTTTGCGCTGATACAAACACCAATCTGATTCTCAATGGAGACTTCGAAAAAAATGCTGGTGGGACAGTCAGCTTCTGGGCTAAAGGTTATACTTGGAGCGGCGATTATAAAACATCCAAAGATGTTGATATAAAACATTCCGGTCAACAGTCTGTAAAAATTGAGAATACCGGACAGATCGGCCGTAGCGCATGGGTCTCGAGTAACCCTGTTTCCGTAAAGGAGAAAACGGGGTATCGCCTGACCATTTACGTAAAATCGTTAAATGCAAGTAACACCTATGTCCAGCTTACCTGTTACCGGGGCAAAGAGAAAAGTATGGATTTACAATACAAGTTTCTTCCCGGAACCTATGAATGGAAAAAATATTCCTTTAATTTTGAACTGCCGGAAAATACTGAAAAAGTCAGGGTATATTTGTTTTCTACGGGAAGCGGCAGCGTCTGGTTCGATGATCTGACATTTGAAGAACACCCCCTGCCTCCTGAAGAAAAAGAAAAGGTCATTACCCGTCTGGGAATAGATTATTATTACAATCCAAGGAATCAGACGCCGGATCCCGCATTGTCGGCCTCAGTCACGACGGGAAACAAAAACGGCTGGTTGCTTTATCATCGGCACAATCCTCGCGATACTTATCCGGACAGCATTCCCCAACCAGCGGAAATTTTCTCAGACGAGGTGAAAAATTTTTCCACTCCTGGTCAATATTGTGCTTTGTGGTTTTCCGTCTATGCCTTGCGGGACTTGAAAAAGATAGATTTTAAAATTGACAAAGATTTCAGCAATCTTGAGGATCCCAACAAGGTTATAAAAAAGGAAAACACTACGTTTCGGATTATAAAATGCTGGCCGCAATTGACCGGTTGGTCATCAAGAACTTATTATATTATTCCTGAATTGCTTGAGAACTTTCATCCAATGGATATTAAAAAACAAACCACTCAAAGTTTCTGGATTCGGGTTAAAATTCCGGAAGATACCGCTCCCGGAACTTATCAGGGGACGGTTTTGATGACAGACACAAACGGCGAGAAACAGAACATCAGACTAAAAATAAATGTCTTACCTTTTAAACTCCTGTCCCCGGAAAATAATTTCTGGTCAATAGAAGCCGATGATTTCAGATGGGATAATATGACCGATGAGGAGATGAAACGGGATATTCTTGACATAACAGAATACGGGGTAACCAGCTTTGCCGGTGTATGCGGAAGCTATCCGACGGGATATTCTTTTCTCACTGAAGGGAATGAAATTATATTCAAATCCGAAAGATTGAAACGTTTTTTGGAATTGAGGAAAAAACTTGGTTTGAAATCGCCTTTTTTGGTTGTAGGCCGAATACCTTTGGAAAACAGGAACAGGTATCAGGATTGTGTCAGGGCGATGGATAAATTTATTAAGGAAACTAGCGGAAATCAGTATGCTGATTGGTATTTTATAGGTCCAGATGAACCCCATAATGATCCTGCTAGACTGAAAGAGTCGGAATTTATATATCCACTTGTCCAGGACGCCGGAGTAAAAACTTGTTCCTATACTTATTTGGACTGGTCTATTCGCAAACTGGCTCCCCATCTTAATTTGGTAGTCACTTCTTACGGTGTCCAGAGTAAGGAAGATAACCAAAAAAGGCGCAAACTGCTTAAAGATTTTAATCTCAAGTTTTGGTATCTCGGTGGTGGTTGTTATTCGAATATGGAAGGCGGCTTGATGCCCAACCGGTATTCTGACGGATTTCTTTTTTACAAATCGGGCGCGGAAGCATGTCTATTATGGACATATCAACGGCCAATAGAACAAAAAGGCGATTTTTATGATGATTTTGATGCGAAAAAGTCGTATACGGGAGAAAAAAAGGAGTACGCTATAACCTATCCGGCAAAGGACAAGTCCGACAGGGAAGTTTCCGTATCCACCTTGCAGTGGGAGGGAATAAGGGAAGGCATTGACGATTATAAATATGCTTATACCCTCAATGAATTCATCAAAAAAGCTGAATCTTCAAATAATGCAAATATCAGAAAGGCGGGGAAAGAGGCAAATGACAAACTGCAATGGCTACTTGAGAGTATCCCCTGGGCCGGCGTTTATATGGCAGATAAATTCGATAATTATACCGCCACTAAAATCCGTTGGGCAATCGCTCTGGAAATCATGCGCCTGAAGAAATTGTTCAAGGAACAGGATTAGAAAATATGACAAACGACATAGGGGTAATTACGACTTTAAATGAAGGTGCCTCAAATATCGGCAAAGTTGCGGATATGGGTTTGGCAGTCTGTCAATTATGCAGTTGGAACCCGGATATATTTACGGCTCGCACAGCAACAAATGTGTTGCAGCAGGCAGAGACTTTCAGGGTCAGGGTGCATTCGTTATGGGCCGGCTGGCCGGGGCCTGCAAAATGGAATTTCACGGATGGCCCCGTAACCATAGGGCTTGTCCCTGAAAAATACCGGAAAAACCGAGTCGAAGCCTTAAAAAAAGCTGCTGACTTCGCCTTCAGGCTTGGATTACCCGCAATAGCTACCCATCTCGGGTTCATTCCGGAAAATCCCGGCGATCCGGCTTTTGCCGGTACGCTGGACGCCGTCAGGGAGCTCACCTTGTATTTGAAAGAGAGGAATATGGAATTCTGGTTTGAAACCGGTCAGGAGACTCCCATTACCCTTTTACGGTTTATCTTGGCTGTTGGCATGGCAAATATCGGCGTCAATCTGGATCCGGCAAACCTGATCCTGTACGGTAAAGGAAATCCCGTTGATGCCTTGGATATTCTCGGTGAATATGTAAAATGTGTGCATGTCAAAGATGGACTTTATCCTGCTGATCCGATGCAATTAGGGCGGGAAACCAGAATAGGAAGCGGGCAGGTTAATTTCCCCGCGTTTATCCTGAAGCTCAAAGAGAAAAAATATGCAGGGGCGTTTATTATCGAAAGAGAAATAACGGGCACAGAGCAAATATCAGATATAATCTACGCTGTAGAATACTTGAAGTCGGTAAATTAAAAACGAGGGGAAAATATGAAAATATTGCCGCTGCCATTTTATTTTTTGTTGTCCTTTATGGTTGCATTTGCAGGTCAAACCGGGACTGAAACTTCCGCCTTGATTATGCGCCTTAATCGCCATATTTATTTAAATAATTGTAAGACCGTACCTGAGATTGACGGGAATTTAAATGATCCGGCATGGGAGAATGCCGCCAAAGTAAAACTTTTATTTTTAAATGATAAAGAAAATTCCCGACCGGAAGTTTTAACCGAAGCTTATATTACTAAAGACCGGGATAATTTATATATTGCTTTTTTGTGCATGGAACCTGCTATGTCTAAGATAATGACAAACCAAAAAGATCGGGACGGCAAAATCTGGATGGATGACAGTGTAGAAATATTTATTGACCCGGAAAAAAATGAAAGCGGCTATTACCATTTAATCATAAACAGTGCTGGTATTGTTTACGACGCCAAAGTCAGCAATAACTTCGATGACCGATCCTGGGATTCCGGGATAAAAACCGCGGCTATGCGTCAAAAGGATTATTGGACTGTGGAGGCAGCAATACCATTGGCGAAAATTTCTCCCCACAAAAGGAATGATATCTGGGGCATTAATTTCACCAGGTCCCGAACATCTCCTGAAAACCCTAAAATTACCGCGGAAGTTATTTCCTGGTCACCCTTGATCGGGACATTTCATCAGCCGGATAAATTCGGCAGTCTGGTCATCAATGACGAAAAACTACTGATACTGAATTATGGATTTGAACCGGCGCTGGGAGAAAATGAATTTTTGCTCAAAATAAAAAATGAGGCAAGTATCAACAGAAAAGTCAATGTCACTTTAAAGATTACACCTTTCAAGGGAAAATCTTTCTCAAAATCATTTGATAAGATTCTCAGCGCTGACAAACAGGAAAAAATCAAGCTTCCTTTCGAGTTAGCAAGCGGTAAAAACCTAATGGAGGTAGCCATAACTGATGCTTCAGACCAGCAAAAGTTATTGTCCTGTTTCAGTATTCCACTGACAGTTCAAGCCGACTCTTTTAAATTTTTGCTTGCAAATCAATTATTTTTGCTTGGGGACAAGAATGTTTTACAGGGGCGGATTGCCCTAAATTTGACAGAAAAGTCTTTTTCAGACTTGCGTCTTAATGTTTTTATCAAATCAGATACCGGAGCTCCAGTATTAACTAAAAAGGATTTTATTTTCCCGTTAAAATTCTCTAATATTTTTTCCGTGGATATCGGTAATTTGCCGCTTGGAGAATATATTTTCCAAGTCGAACTTGTAGATAAAAAGGGAAATATAAAATTTACTGGCTGTGAAAATTTCATAAAATTGAAAGGTTTTTAGAAAATAATGCACTACCATCCCATAAGTTACTGAAAGCGCTCGAAATTTGAGTTTTTTGAGCTCAAGCCGATTTGTTTTTCCAACTACCCATTCCCGATTTTCAGTTGGGATGAAGCCGACTGAAAACCGCCGATT
>JAQUOK010000337.1 GCA_028717165.1 Victivallaceae bacterium
CCCTTCCAGGGATAAACGTATTAACCTGCAAATCGACCTTAAATTAACACGTATGTCCATTAGGGGAAAATATCGTTTAAAAAACCTGAGCATGATGGTATTTTACATCATTCTGTCAGCGCACCCTAAGTTAACGGTATTAGTCGCCAGACCGGCAACTCACAACTCTAAACAAAACTATCTATTTTTCCCTTACAGACTTTTTCGGTGAGATCGCGGAGTTTGATTACTCGTTTTGCCAGATATTCGAGTTCTTTTTGAGTGATTTCGTAGTCTTTTTTGTAGCGGGAATCAATATAGGCTTTCTGCAATAACGTAAAATGGTGTTTCTCGGTTTGCGTTTTCCGGGGAAATATTTTTTTATATTCCAGGTTCAGGGTGGAGGCGATATTTCCCAATTCTTCCAGGTCATGCGTTTTATGCTTATAACCGGTAAAAACCAGGGAAACCGTATGATAAAAACGCTCCGTCGCCTGATGAAGTTCAAAGACAGCATTTTTATATTTTCCTACTTCGAGATATTTTTCAAAGCCAAATAAAAAATCATTTGCGCTTTCAAACCATTCCGCGAAATAATCCTGCGCCCGTTTTTTGGTTTCTTCAAAGTTCAGTTTTCTTTTCCGGGCCAGTTGTTTTCTTTTCGAGTCGTAAAGTAGAATGCCTTCCTTTTTAATATCGCTGAAAAAATAATTGCCTTCCGAGAGTTTTGCATTTACGAAAGCCGCGCCTTCGTATATCGGGCTGACGGGGGTAAACAGGTCAAGCTCTTTAAGGTTGGCAGTGATATTATGAATAAATGAAGGGTTATCGGCCTGTTTATTCCGGCTCAGGATGATAAGCAGGTCATAGTCGGATTTGTATTCGTAGATAATCCCGTCTTCGACGTAGCGGTCGCGGTGGACGTATTTTCCGGTAGCGTAACTGCCGAAGAGGATAAGCATTTCCACTTCTTTATATTCAAGGAGGGTTTTGACGATCTTTTTCAGTTCGTCTTTTTTAGCTTCAGGCAAATGTGATAATGATGTCTTCATAGTAAAATATACTGCCGCTCCACAGATTGACAAAGCCGCTAAACAAATATAATCGGATTTTACGGCAAGTTGACTTTATTAGGGCTGAAACCATAACGTTTTTTGAAGCAGTTGGAAAAGTAGAACGGACTGTTCCAGCCGCACAATGAAGCGACTTCCTTTACTGAATAATTTCCGGTTTCAAGCAGCAGTTTCGCTTTATCCAGGCGGTATGAATGAATAAATTCTATCAGCTTGATCCCGGTGTTTTTTTTAAACATTCCTGATGCGTAATTGGAACATAAATTGACTTCTCCGGCAATATCTGTGATGCTGAAATTATTCCGGTAATAATTCCTTGCAATAAAGTTGATCATTTGCTGAATTTTAGCTTTGGGCTGAACAATTTCCGGTTGCGGCGAATTTTCAAACGCGATAATCAAGGCGTTTAGAAATGCAAGCGCTGAACCGCGGCAATAATCAGGATAATTCAGATTTTCCAGAATATTCTTGAAGAGAAGAGAATAATCGATAATCAGCTTATTAAATATTTTAAAAGCGTCAATACTTAACTTTCTGGCTTTGAAAAGCCCATGGTTGCTTCCGATAAAAAGATCTTCCTTGCTTTCAAAACCGAAATTGATAACTTCGCTCGCCGGTAAAGTGGAATTATGGATTGTGAACGGCGGGATGAACACTAGGGTTTTTGAAGCGCAATAATATTTTATTTCCCATGAGTCATGGATATGTTTTTCCCCATCCGGATTCTGGTAATTCGCTCCGCCATAAGGTTCAAAAGAAACTTCGCCGCGGTTTACGGAAAAAACTATCTGCCGCAGATATTCATTTATTTTATTCATTTTTAGGTTTAAAAATTATATGCTTTTTGTTTTTATTTGCATGTGTTCATGGTTGAACAGCTTATCTGGAAATTTTATTATTACATATAATAAAAGGAATTTGATAAAATGCAAAACCTGAATCTCAAATACTATTATGCTTTCTTTTGTTTTAACGGTATAACTCTGGCGGTTGCCGGCAATCCGCTGTTTTTCGATAAAATACTTATCGAAATGAAAATCGATCTCAGCGCTTTCGGCTGGATTAAAGGTTTGTCGTTGTTTCTGGGAGCTTTCGGCTGTCTGCTGGTTTCCCATTTGCTGGAGAAGTTCGGGCGTGAGCGGGAAGTCGTAATTGCCGGTTACGGTATCAGGGGGCTGCTGCCTTTACTGATTATCGTTTCGACGTTATTTTTCCAGTCAAAACTGCTTCTTGCCTGGATAGTCCTGATCGACACAAGTCTTTGTTATTTTTTTGCGATTGCCGCCAATAACAGTCTGGATGTATTGTTAAAGGAGATCAGCCCTGCAGAAAAATTATCGAAAAATGTTGCTTTGGCATCTTCATTAAATAGTTTATCCTGCGGCGCCTTTGCGGTACTGATGAGCCTGATATTAGGGGGGCTTGAAAAAAAATATTCTTTCGTTTTTGTCTATTGCACCTTATTGCTGATCTGCGCCAGTTTCCATATCCCGGCAAGTCTTTCCCTGTTGAAGGTTAAGGTCGCCAGGAAAGAAATCGACAAAAAAATGAAAATTTTCGATATCCTTATTCCCATGAAAGACAAAAATTATCTGCGGATACTTGGAATAACGTTAAACACATATATTTTCTGGGGCGGTCTGAATGCGTATCTTTTCCCTTATTTCCTTAAAGTGGTCAAGGCGGAATTCAGTTACCTGGTTATTTTCGGTTTATTGATGTCGGCTTTGGCGATTTTTTTTTCAGGCAAGTGGGGGGAATATTGTGAAAAGTATGGGCACCGGCTGATTTTAAATATAGCGGTATCCGGCGTAATGTTTTCATTATGTCTGTTGTTTTCCGAATCCGTAATTGCGGTGTTTATATTTTCTCTGGTGACCTGGGGAGGGGCCGGGCTTTTCGCTTCGGGACTTGCGGTGGGGCAGCGCAGTTTGTACATTCAGAAAAGCTGCCGGTTCAGGACTAATATTTATATCGCTTCCGCAAGTTTATTTGGCGGGATCGGTTTTTTCACCGGTAATTTCGCCGCCTCAGTAATTTTCAGCGCGGCAAGGGAAATATATCCGTCAATAAATGATGCGACGGCTTATCATTGTATTTTCGGCGGACTGCTTATACCTTGTTTGGGGATACTGGTTTTCAACAATTTCAAAATGCGGGAACAGTAATATCGGTTTTATTCATATTCCTTCAAGATGTGCGGGAAGCGGTTGGCTTGTAAAATCTTACGCATCTTTGCCGGAGTGCGGCCGTATTTCTTTAAAAAAGCGCGGTGAAAATAACCGATGTTGTTAAAACCGCACTCCAACGCTGTCTCCATGATCTGCAAGTCGGAAGACGCCAGCAGGTCAACGGCTTTTTTCAGGCGGCAATCCAGTATGTATTCGCGCCAGCTGAGCCCGGTGCTTTCCTTTACCAGCGCGGCAAAAGCGGAACGGCACGTTCCGGTCGTCCTGGCAGCCTGGGTTAAAGTCATTTCCAGAGCGGAATCCGTGGCTGCCCGTTGACATAAGCGTATGACTTTGGAGCGTTTTTCGCTCACGCCGGAACCGGCGGCTGAGGGTTCCTGATCGGTACTCCTGAAAAAAGCCGCCAGCAATTGTACCAGCAGCGCGTTGACGATCTCGTTCTGCAATAAACCGGGAGAGGAAATTTCCTTGTGGAGAAGGCGGGCGGTTTTCAGGTTAGCCGCAAGATATCCTGGTTCCGTGCCGGAGAAATAACAAGCCTGCTTTTGCCGTTTTTCGATCTGTTCCTGCAAGCGGAGATAGCCGGACCGGGCGAAGTGGTTTCGGTCAAAACAGACAAATATGAATTCCGAACCGTCCGCCGCCGCTTCAAGCCGGTGCAGGCAGCCGCTGTAAAGCATGAATGCCCGGCCCGGACGGAATTCGCAGCTCTGGCCTTCAATATGCTGTATTCCGTGCTTGTTCAGGCAGATGAAAAATTCATGCATATCATGTTTATGCGGCTTCATCTGGCTGATGGCTTTTCCGTGACTGCTCCAGATCATTTTTGTACGATAGTATATTTTTGATATATTCTTGTGTATGAAACAGACTTTATTTTATAATATAATAGTGTATAAATTTAAATCAACCGTAAAAGGCAAAACGATTATGCAGATAAAGGATTTTAACTGGGAACGGGAAACAGACCTTTGGGAAAAGTGGTGGAATAAGGACCTCGGGCGTCCGCTTTTTCAGATATCGATTCCCGCTGAACCGGGCAACCTGGAACCGTTGGAACCGGTTCATAATTTTCTGCCGATGTACGATTTCAGTATTCCGGCTGGAAAGATCATTGAAAGACTGAAAAAAAGGAAGGAGCGGGAAAACGTTTTTTCAGACGCTTCCTATCCGCGGATGTGGATTAATTTCGGGCCGGGAGTGCTTGCCGCCATGATCGGGGGAACCGGGCATTGCGGTGAAAGCACTATCTGGTTTGAGCCCGGCCGTTTTGAAGGTTGTGAAATCAGCTATATATCCGTGAAACTTGATCGTAAAAGCCCATGGTTTCTACGGCTCGAAGAATTTTTCGAGGCGGCGGCGAAACAGCTTGCCGGGCTGGTCAACATAGGGCAGACCGACATCGGCGGAGCCCTCG
>JAQUOK010000338.1 GCA_028717165.1 Victivallaceae bacterium
AACTGGCGGGAGAAGGCGAAAGTGTTGTCATCAACTTTGAAAGCCGCGAAGAAACCGTGATCATTGGAAGCTTTGTTCAGAAGTTTCCAACTGCGCAGGCCGACGACCTTGAGCCATTTTTCCAGGGTGTCGGTATTAGGCAATTTGCTTGCGGCAATATTTTCAATTCCGCGTACGGAATCGATGATATTGGTGATCTGTTCGTCGAAAACGACCTTGTGGGTACCGTTAATTTCAGTGGCTACCACTCTTAAATGGGTTGGGAAGCGCTGCAGCCTGATAACATAGCCGTTAAGGTCACGGGCTTTGATCATCTGACCGTTTTTTTTATCCCATACTTGATATTCCTGTACGATAGAGGCGTTCGGGCCCCATTGTTTCAGGCGGATGTTCTGACCTTTTTCATTAAATACTTCAACCTTCAGTTTTCTGTCCCGGCCGGAACTGTGGCGGAAACAGAACGCCAGTTCGCTGTCATCCATTCCCACGTCAAAGAGAGCGAAGTAATAACCGTTTTTGGGTTCGGCTTTCAACAGATGCCATTGATACAGATGCGTCATCTGGGTCAGCCATTCATGAAAGTTATTGTAAACCGGCACCTTGTCGACATGTCTGCTTTCGAAATAGCCGTTGGTCCAGTCTTCCGCGCCGGGGTCGATGTCCGAGTCGGAATCCGCGTCCAGGAAGAAGTTTCCGGGAAGGGTCGGGTTCGAATAATCCATATTTCCTGAAGTCAGTAATAATCCGCCCATGCACAGCGCCGCCGAAACCAGTAAGATTTTTTTCATAACAAATTCCTCTGTTTTTAAGGTTTAATTAATATACTAATACTATTAAGCTCATTCGTCCATTACCCATTGGCCGAAAAAGTATTTATTTTTATCGCCGGCTTCTTTCAGTTTCAGGTCGGCTTTGTAAACGTCGCTGCTGACTTCCGCCGGCATGCGGGTATCCGGAAATGATGACTCGGCTTCGCAGACCAGCACGATCTGGGAACGTTTGGTGGATTCGCTCTCGGTTGAGAAAAGATAGCCGATGACCGGCAGTTTCGACAGGATCGGAACCCCGGTAACGCTGCGGACGACTTCGCGTTTACGCAGGCCGCCGATGACAAATTCCTGGCGGTTATTGCCGATATGCACTTTGGTTTCGATGAGGTTGTCCTTGGAAACGCGCGGAGTACCGTCCGAAGCCCAGCCGATGAGGCTGACATTGGTCATGGCTATATCCAGGACGGTAGCGCGGCGGGTAACGATCGGATTTACCTCGATATGGAATCCGTAGGCGCCGGATTTCAGGGCGAATTTCGTATTTTTCTGTTCAGTCGTGCTTTGTACCGGATCGACGGTTTGCCAGACGTACGCTTCTTTGTCCCAGTCATATACTTTTTTCTGCAGTTTAAACCCGAATACGGTTACGTTCCTGCCGTAATCCACGCCGTTCCCATTAATAAATGAATTGTTGCCGGTAATCGTCATAATATAACTGGTGGTACCCGAATTTCCGGGATTTACTTCAAGCACCCCCAGCGTACAGTCGTCTTTCGTTTTCATGGCGATACGGGTGCCGGCGCTGGTATAGGCGTAAAGTTTGTAGTCGTCCCCGTCGGTAAAGCCGGTGCCGTAAGTAAAAAAACCGGTCGCCGAATAGGTGGACTGGGTTATGGGGGAGCCTGCGGTTTCATTCAAACGTTCAACGTTAAAAATAGAAGACTGTTTGGTTATATAGCCGGATTGGCGGTTACGCACGCTGAGCATACCTTGAGTCAGGATTTTGGCTTTGCTCGTGGAAGCCAGGAAATCCAGATAGCGGGAATTCCACTTAGGGTTGAAGTTAAAGAATTTAGTATTATTCGAACCGGATTTTTCCAGGCCGGCCCCGAAAGTTCCGCCCCAGTTGCTGCGGTATTTCAGGCCCGCATTGAACAGATCCGCGCCGTCGTTATTTTTCCATGCGAGGAAGTCGGCGCCGATATCGGTATCGTTTTCGGCGAAGATTTCGTAAACTTTATAGGTCAGCCGCACCTCCGGCAGCGGGACGTCGTACTGCGCCATCATATAACGGATGTTCTTGACGGTGTACAGCGGGGTGTAGAAGAATAAACTGTTAAGTCCCTGGTCCACGCTTATTTTATCTTTACCTTGCTGAAGTTCTATTTCTTCCGGGTTGGATTTCGGGTTGGCACCCACGTTGGTGATCATGTCTTTCAGTTCGAACGCGGAACGGTACATCGGCCAGTACATATAACGTTTTGAACCGGATGACGCCTGCATTCGCGGCTGGTCGATGTTTTTTACTATAGTATCCAGCCCGATACCGTTCTGAGTATCGGTAAAGCGGTAATCTTCAGCAGAGACGATAATGAATTTTTCACCCTTGTTGTAAACAATACCGGTAACATAAGTATCGTTTTCATCGACACGGCGCGCTTCAACCGCGGCCAGCAGGTAGTCGCGCAGGGTGTAAGGGTTGGCGTATTTTAGCCTGTACACTTTAGTTATAACGTACGGGTCGGCATTGTCGCGGATAAAATTGACCCGTTCGGTCTTTTCATCGATATCCACATTCAGTCGCGCCAGAACCAGGGTATTCAGGTAAGGGCGTGAAGAGTTCGTATTCTGGCCGCGGGGTATGCCGCCGGTCGTCAGGGCGGTTTTGTCGTAGCTTGCGGGCACCTGTGAAAACTGCAGGTCCTGGGCGAATCCCGACAGTCCGATTATCGCCAGCAGGCCGATAATTAACATTGTTTTTTTCATTTAGTTGAATCCTTTGTTTACTATATGTTGCTATAAGTATTCTTATTTTGCGGCGCTTGCAGTTTTGATTTTTGTTTCCGGTTTTTCATTTGTTTTTCCGGTATTTACAGTTTTTACGGTTTCGGGTTTGAAGTTGTCGGCTACCAGTTTTACGTCGCGGCTGAATTCGTCAAGCATGCCGCCGTTGTCCGGATGGATGAGTTCCCCTTTTACGCTTACGTAAAGGCGGTTCCGGAGTTTTATCTTGGTGGTTGTCCCGAAGATATGTCTGAGGTAAGGAATTTCGATAAGCCATGGAATGCCGATAAGCTGTTCGACTTCCTGTTCGGTATCGTACGAGCCGATGAGTTTTTCAGTTCCCAGGTTGAGTGTGATGGAAGATGACAGTTCGGAACAGTCGATCAACTGTTCTCCGAGATTGTTGCGTTCCACCGGGGTATTCATCGTTACTTTAAAGCTGAAAATGACCGCGCCGCCCACTTCTTCATAATTTTGCGGAGCGTAACGGGTATAGTTGTATTCGCCGTATGGTTGTTTGGGGCTTTGGCGCAGGCAGATCACAGGCTTGCTGATGGTTACGTGGAATTTCGCGTTTTCCGCCGCGGAAGCGACGACGTCGGTCTGGTCATTGTCGCCTTTGCGGATGTTCTGGTATTCGGGAGCAAGGGTGATCGGGAAACTGCCGATGTAATCGTTCACTACGGTCAGGCTGCCGGCCGCGGCGACATTTGCGGAGCCGCGCTGGCTCAGAAGGCGGATAAAGCTCATATCGAAGGCCGGGGCGAAAAACAGCCCGCCCCAGGCAAAATTGGTAGTGCCGAAAACGCTTGCGCCCTCATTTAAGAGAGTGTTGAAGATTTCCTCACTTGCCCTGGTGAACAGGTCCTGGAAACTGAAATTGAACAGTCCGAGTCCCGGGCCGTTTTTCCAGGCGTTATAATCGATGCCGTAATCCAGCAGATCGCTTTCACGGACTTCATAAACGGTAAAGGTCAGTTTTGCCTGGGGCAAGGGACGGTCCATATATTTTAACCAGTGGCGGACTTTTTCTTCCGAATGGTAGTGGTCGGTTTTCCAGTAAATAATATTGGAGGCTTCGTTGTTCCAGACATAGCCCTGGCCGACGACGGACGAGTTAAGTATCTCAACGAAATCGTCGCCGGAACGGTATTTTGGCTGATAGGAGCCGCGGGTAATACCGGTGGTACTTACTATTGAGCCTTCCTGGTCTTTCAATCCGGGAATATCCAGTTGTTCGATCATTTTGTCAACGTAAGGCATCATTTGCTGACCGGTACTGACTATGAGAAACTGTTTCTGTCCGTGTTTGTAATTCAGGCGCTGGACGTTTGACTGCGGTGAGAACCGCTTTACGGCGCCGAGGATGAACGGGGTGATGTCGGAAGCGCGCAGGTATTTCAGGACATATACTTTGGTCGTCATTTGCGGCTGGGCGTCGTTTTGAATAAAATGGACGGTTCTGGACTTGGTACCGGTGGAAAGTTTCGTATAGGGATTGGAAAAATTGTCGGGGAAAAGGATTCTTTTTTCTCCGTTTTTTTTGACAGACTGTGGAATCTGCATGTTTTTGTCCGGCGTTTGAGTCTGGGTTTGTGCCGTTGCGCCCAGGGAACATAAAAATCCCAGGACCGCCAGCCAAATGGTAATTTTTCTGCTGATCATAAAAAATTCCGTTTTTTTGTTTTTTTTGTTTTTTACGACAAGGGTTGCTTCTTCGACTATCATAAATTTATCGCGGTATTGTTAGGGAAATATTAAAGAGGGATTAAAGATATAATAAATTGCTGTTTTTTAAAAGTTCAGGAAATTTTACGTTTTTTTGCAGAATACTGGCCAGAGGCCGGAGAGTTAATCAGTCGTTACTGGATAAACAAC
>JAQUOK010000339.1 GCA_028717165.1 Victivallaceae bacterium
TCCCCGAAGGCCTGCTGCATCCCCGTCGTCTGCGCGACGGAATCCACAAAGGGGTCATTGACGGCGGCAACCAGAGCGGGATACCTTACGGACTGGGCTGGGAATATTTTGATGAACGCTATCTGGGGAAACCGCTGGTTTACTGCGGTACGGTCGGTACTTTGCCGAAAGAGATAAACGGCGTCAAAGGCGCCGAAAAATCCATTAAGCCGGGCGATATAATCGTTATGGCCGGCGGCAGGATCGGCAAGGACGGCATTCACGGCGCGACTTTCTCATCCGAAGAACTGCATCAGGACAGCCCTACTCAGGCCGTGCAGATCGGCGACCCGATCATGCAGAAGAAAATGAGTGATTTTATTTATGAGGCACGCGGCCGCGGACTTTACCGGTTTATTACCGACAACGGCGCCGGCGGACTTTCCTCAAGCGTCGGGGAAATGGCCGGGCTTTGCGGCGGCTGCCGGATGGATCTGGCCAAGGCCCCCCTTAAATACGCCGGCATGCAGCCGTGGGAAATTCTGGTTTCCGAAGCCCAGGAAAGGATGAGTTTCGCGGTTCAGCCTGAAAATCTTGACGAATTCATCGCGCTTGCGAAGTCCCGCGACGTGGAAGCGACGGTAATGGGCGAATTTACCGATGACGGCAAATTCCATATAATGTACGACGCTGAAACCGTGGCGTTAATGGATATTGAATTCATGCATGACGGCCTGCCGCGCATGAAACTCAAGGCTGAGTGGAAAAAGCCGGAATTTCCCGAACCGGATATTTCCGGGCGCGATTGTTTCGCAGACCTTGAAGCCATGATGGGGCGTTTGAATATCTGTTCCGACGAATACAAAGCCCGGCAGTACGACCACGAAGTAAAAGGCCTGAGCGTTATCAAGCCGATGGTCGGCAAATGCCGTGATGTTTTCAGCGATGCCACCGTTACCATGATCGAACAGCTCAGTACCGAAGGCGTTATTCTGTCCGAAGGCATTCTGCCGCGCTACAGCGATATCGATACTTATCACATGATGGCGTCGATCATCGATCTCGCGATCCGCCGGATCATCGCGGCAGGCGGCAAAATGGATATGATCGCCGGACTGGACAATTTCTGCTGGCCTGACCCCGTACAGAGCGGAAGAACTCCCGACGGCATCTATAAACTGGGACAGCTGGTCAGGGCCAACCAGGCGCTTTATGAATATACGAAAGCCTTTAAAGTTCCCTGCATTTCAGGCAAGGACAGCATGAAAAACGACAGTACGCGCGGCGGCAGGAAAATATCCATCCCGCCGACTGTGCTGTTCAGCGCCGTTTCCCGAATGGCGGACATCAGCAAAGCCGTAACCCTCGACGCGAAATTCGCCGGCGACCTGGTGTATGTGGTCGGCAATACCGCTGATGAGCTTGGCGGCAGTGAATATTACGCCATGCTTGATGCGGTCGGCAATAATGTGCCGAAAGTAGACGCTGGATACGCTAAAAAAGTTTACGCGGCGGTTTCAGCGGTTACTGAGGCGGAACTGGCCAACTCCCTGCATACCCCGGCCCTGGGCGGCCTCGGAGTCGCTTTCGCCAAAACGGCTTTGGGCGGCAGGCTCGGAATGGAAATCGACCTTGACAAAGTGCCGCTTGCTGCTCCCTGCGGCGCGGCGCAGATACTTTATTCGGAATCGAACAGCCGTTTCGTCATGACGGCCGCGCCCGGCAAAGCCGCTCAGGTGGAGAAACTCCTCAGCGGCATACCTTTTGCGGTAGTGGGCCGGATAACGGCGGAACCGGCGCTTAAGTTCAGCGGCAGCGGTTTTGAAAATGCGGAAATGCCGCTTGAAAAACTTCTCAACGCTTATAAAAGAACCCTTGACCATATTTAAGTTCAAAAGAGATTATTGCGTTATGGATGAAGAAGACAGAAAAAAGAGTTCGATAAAGAGGGCCAAAAGAAAACGGCGTTCCAAGGCGGAAAGCAATCCGATGACTACTTCGCAGGTCTATATGCGCAATATTGTCGATTTCGCCCTCCTTTCACCGGATGAGGAAATTCAACTGGCGGAAGCTATCCATTCCGGCGACCAGAAGGCACATGACGAAGCCAAGGCGAAAATAGTGCGCGCCAATTTGCGTCTGGTGGTTAAGATCGCCAATGAATTCATGAACCGGGGACTGTCGAAGCATGACCTGATCTCAGAAGGCAATATCGGTCTTATGACCGCTTCTGAAAAATTCGATCCGTGCAAGGGGGCAAAATTCAGCACTTACAGTACCTGGTGGATAAAACAGGCAATGCGGCGTGCGATTGCCGAACAGAGCCGGACGATCAGGGTGCCGGTCCAGTCGGTAGGCAAAATAAACAAAATAAAACGCGCCCAGCGGGATATGAAGGCCGAGCTCGGCAGAACGCCGACGACCAAGGAAATCGCCGAACGTCTCAATTTAAGCCAGCGGACGGTTCGTGAACTGCGGCACGCGAGTTTGAATACCGCTTCCCTGAATGAACCGATCGTTGACGGCGAAGCCGGGGAAATGCAGGATTTTATTTCCGACCGTCCGGAACTTTCTCCCGATAACGTACTCGGAGATGTCGAGTCCATGAAACATCTTTATGTTTTGGTGGAGAGACTTGCCGAGCGCGAAAAACAGGTACTCAAAATGCGTTTCGGACTTGACGGCAATCCGGTAATGACGCTTGAAGACGTCGGCGTGGCAGTCGGCTGTACCCGCGAACGCGTCCGTCAGATACAGAACAAGGCGATCAAGAAGCTGCAGGGCATGCATGGGGAAGTTGCGCATCTGCATAGCCGCGACCGCGATATGGACTACAGCAGCGATTATAACGGTGACGATGATAAAGATTGATCCTGTTGCGCATGAATAATATCTATCCCGAAAACAGTATAATACTGGCGCCGTTGTCCGGTTATACCGATCTGCCTTACCGGAATTCGGCACGGCGTTTCGGGTGCAGGTTCTGTTTCACGGAAATGATCGATGCCGGTTCGCTGGCTTACGGTAATGCCAAAACAACCCGCCTTGTTGACCGCGGCCCCGGCGAGAAATGGCTGGGAGTGCAGCTGGTCGGCTCCGATCATGGAAGGATCAGGCGGGCGGTAGAGATCCTGAATGAGCATGATTTTGATGTGCTGGACTTCAATCTGGGCTGTCCGGTTCCGAAAGTGGCGAAAAAAGGGGCCGGTGCCGTTCTCGGGCAGAATCTTGATGAAGCGCTCAGATGTTTTGAGATAATTAAAAAAAAATCCCGTCACCGGCTCTGCGCCAAGATCAGAATACTGGATGAAAATGATCCGGAACCTACTTTGAAACTGGCGAAGGGCCTTGCCGATGCAGGTGCGGAGGCGCTTACGGTTCACGGCAGGGTCAGGAGCAAATTTTATTCCGGCCCGGTTTATTTCGATATGATCGCGGCGGTGCGGGCGGCGCTGGATATTCAGGTGATCGCCAACGGCGGCGTGAACGGCGCTGAAAGTTATGCCGAAATCCGGGAAAAAACCGCTTGTGATGTGGTAATGGTCGCACGGGGCGCGATGGGCAATCCCTGGCTTTTCCGCGAACTTGCCGATCCCGAAAATTATGTCCCGCCAACCTCTGATGAACTGGCTGACGAGCTCGAAAGACATATCCGTGAAATGATCGATTATTATGGTGAAGCGCTGGGGCTGCGGGTAGCGAGGAAAATAATCCTTGACTATCTGCGGGGACGCGGTTTCCAGGGAAAAGTAAAAAACGCGGTCTCATTTTTGAACAAAACGGAAGATTTCGCCGAATTCATGGGACTCGTGCGCGAGGGGCCGTCCGGACGTTACCGGCAGTGGCTGAAGAACTGTCCGGATGCCGACCGCAGACTGGAGATTTAAGTTTCAAAGGAACCTCTGATAATTCAATGCAGCACACTTTGCGCAGGCTGTGCGTTTCTGCTCAAGCGAGACGCTCAAGCTACATTAAAATGCAATTTTTAGAGGTTCCGTTAAGGGTTAAGGTGTTTGTAAGCCCGCCTGAGTTTAACTCCGCAGGAGCAACTGAAAAATTAAACAGGATGTGAGAAGCATTTAACCGGATATGGCGATGAAAGAAGAAGTTAATTATAACGCGGCGGATTTTTATAATGATCTTTCTGCGGATTATGATGAAATGTTCGGTTTTGAAAAAGACCTGGACGCGGCCGGAAAATTCATTGCCGGCCTGAAAAAAAGGTTTCAGTTTGAAAGTGCTTTGGACATCGGCTGCGGCACTGGCAGTTTTACGCTTGCATTGGCGCGCGGGGGGAGCAAGGCGACGGGAATGGATCTGTCCGCCGGGATGCTTGAAAAAGCCCGCAAAAATTCTCTTGCTTACGGACTTGCTATTGATTTCGTCAATTCCGGAATGGATGAGATGTTGTCCTTCGTGAGTGGAAAATTTGACCTGATATTATGTATGGGCAATACTCTGCCGCATCTGTCGGGTAAAGCAGCTCTGGATTCGCTGTTGACTGCGTGCGGAAAATTGTCAAGTCCGGGCGGACACCTGGTATTGAATCTACTGAATTACCGGAAAATCCTGGATTTGAAGCAGCGGCTTATCGGCATTACCGGAAACGGTACGCGCGAATTCATCCGCTTCTATGATTTTGCGGAACCTTATGGGCGCTTTAATAT
>JAQUOK010000340.1 GCA_028717165.1 Victivallaceae bacterium
ATAATGAACTGCATGAAGAATTCTTTGCGCAAGTGGTATGGAGCATAACCATTGAACTGCAAAGATACGGTTATGTCGCGATTTTTGCTTCATCTCAGAAATCAGCAGCACAGGAAAAGGCAATCATTCAGGAACATATGAAGCGTTTTGTAGACGGTTTTATCCTGCTCCCCTGCGCAGAAACTGATGCCGGGTTCATTAACGACACCATTGCGCAGGGATATAAACTGGTAACGCTCGACAATTATGTAAAAGAGATCAACGCCCCGTTCATCGGAACGGATTTTATTACGGGGTCTTATCTTGCAACCCGGTATCTGCTGGATTCAGGACACCGGCAAATCGGTCATCTCGCCGGACCAATTTGGGCAGCCAGTACAAAGGAACAGGCAGCTGGCTACAGGAAGGCCTGTTTGGAGGCAGGAATCGAGGTGTCTTCGGCCCTGACGGCAAATTGCGAATATAACGAAAGCGCCGCCAGGGACCGGTTCATGGAATTAAAAACACGTAATCCGCAAATGACTGCGGTTCATTGCGCCAGCCTTGCCATGACCAATGGCATACTGGCCGGAATCGGGGAACTTGGCTTATCCGTTCCCCGTGACATCTCGATCGTGGATTACGGAAGCACTTCATTCATTTCGTCAATCAACCAAAAGGCTGTCGAAACCGGTCAAACCGTTTCGAACGTGTTGCTCGTTCTGATTGATGGGAAACATGTTCCTGACAAATCTATAATTATCCCCGAATTGATAATCAGGAACTCATCCCGGCGATTAAATAACGTGTAAAGGACTGTTTTTTTATCATCTCACGAAACTAGTTTTGCAAAATACAGCGAGGTTTTATTACGAATAAACCGCGGTATTACAATTTGCGTAAAAAAATAATTGGCAATTATTAATTTAAAGGAGAGTTCGACAAATGGACAAAATCAAAAACATTTTGGTTACGGGGGGATCAGGCAAGATCGGCCGTAATCTGATTCCGGAACTGCTGAAGGGGGGGTACCGGGTACGGGTATTGGAATTCGAACCGGAACCGCCGCCTTATGATGTCAGCCGGGTGGAAATGGTGCGCGGCACGCTGGGTACGCCGGGACTGGCCGAACGCCTGATTCAGGACATAGACGCCGTTATCCATTTGGCTAATGTCAAGGAGCGCAAAGACCTGTTTATGAAAGCCAATATCCAGGGGACCTTCGATCTGCTTGACGCTTGTCGCGCCGCCGGGAAGCAGGTAAAGCAGTTCATCCAGGCCGGTTCCGACGCCCGGGCCGGAATATATTATAATCCGCGACCATATCCGATCGATGAAAATTTTTCGCATTCGGCTTACCCCGGCTATTATGCTTTCTCCAAGGTGCTGGAAGAAACCATGTGCGAACAATACCGTTACCAATATGGGCTGCCGATCACGGTTTTGCGGTTCAGTTGGGTCCATGGCGAAGACGATATCCTCGCCCATGCCACTACCGCCAAACCCGATTTCGGCGTTCCGGTCTGGCGGGAATTGGCGGTAAACGCCGAACAGTGCTCATATTTTGAGGATGGCTGTAACGCCGCCTGCTGCATGGTACATCCTGACGGTAAACCCTGTATGCGGCATATCGTCGCTTTGGAAGACGTCATTCACGGCTGCCTGCAGGCGCTAGGCAATCCGGCGGCAATCGGACACGCCTTTGCCATTGCCGGGCCGTCGGCGTTCACTTATGATGTGTTAAGCCGGTACATCAGTGAAAAACTGGATATTCCGGCAGTTGATTTTGTCAATCCGGAGTATTACGACTTTCAACATGACTTGAGCAAATCCCGCTCGATTTTGGGTTACCGGCCGACTTATAACATCATCAGGATCGTTGACCGGGCGATAGCCTACCGGCAACAGGGAAAACTCCGTTCACTCTGTAAATATCCGGGATAAGGGTATAGATATGAATAATCGTATGCGGGTTATAACTTCTTTAAATCATGAAGAACCGGATAAAATCCCTTATCATATTTGGATGCATCCGCTTATGCAGGCAAAGCTGAGTGAATATTACGGGGATCCGGATTTTCTTGCCAAGCTTGGCAACTGTTTCGCTGATATTGGGAAATATTCCAATAATTACCGAGAGGTGGAGCCGAACATCTGGCGAGATCAATTCGGGGTTTTGTGGGATCGTAATATAGAAAAAAATATGGGAATTGTTTGTAATCAGCTTGTAACCGAGTCAAATATCCAAGACTATGTTTTTCCTGATCCTAAAGTATGTTTGGCAGAAACCCTCTCTAACAAACAGATACTTCCGCAACCTGACAAATTCAGCTTTCTTCAACTCGGGTTCAGCTTGTTTGAACGTGCCTGGACTCTTGCCGGAATGGAAAACATTTTTGTAGCTATGCTCGTCAATGAGAAATTTGCAAACAACCTGTTTGAACAAATCTTGCATTTCAACGTTGCCTGGATTGAAGAAGCTGTCAAGCTGGATATTGATGCGGTTTTTTTCGGTGATGACTGGGGGCAACAATCCGGTTTGCTGATGAGCCCGGAATTATGGCGCAAGTTCATTAAACCAAGGTTTTCTCAAATGTGCAGGGCAGTAAAGGCGAAAGGCAAATATGTCTTTTTACACTCATGCGGCAATATACAGGAATTATTTCCCGACTTAATTGAATGCGGGGTTGACCTCTTCAATCCTTTTCAACCGGAAGCAATGGATATTTTTCGTATAAAACAGCAGTTCGGGCGTCATATTTCTTTCTTCGGCGGTATAAGTATTCAAAAAACTTTACCGTTCGGAACCGTCCGGCAGACAAAAAACGAGGTGAAGGTTCTCCTTGAAACCGTAGGGAAAGATGGAGGATTCATTGCCGGACCATCCCACTCCATACCGGATGCTCGGGTAGAAAATGTTGCAGCAATGATAGGCGTTCTTCAGAAACAATAGGAATTACAAACCATGAAAAGATTGAAATATGGAATTATCGGGCTCGGTTTTTTCGGAGAAAAACACGCGGAAACACTGTCCGGCATGCCGGAAGTGGAACTTGCCGCTTTCAGCACCCGGCGGCCTGACCGGCTGAACAGCCTTGCGGATAAATTCAATGTCCCCAAACGTTACCCGGATTATCGGAATCTGCTCAATGACCCGGAAATCGAAGCGGTATCAATTGTAACTCACGTTGATCAGCATGCCGAAATGGCGGTGGCGGCGCTGAACGCCGGGAAACATGTTTTCCTGGAAAAGCCGATGGCCGACAGTGTTGAAAGCGGCAAACGGATCGTTGAGGCCGCCGACCGGGCTGAAGGCAAATTCATGACCGGTCACATCTGCCGTTTCGACGCCCGTATGAGTGAAGTGAAGAAGATCGTCGATTCCGGCCGGATCGGCAATATCGTCTCAATTCATGCCGCCAGAAACCTGCCTGCCAACATCGGTGCGGAAGTGCTGGACAAGATTTCGCCGATTGCCGGGGACGGGGTCCATGACACGGATCTGATGCTTTGGCTGACTCGGAGCCGGATCAGTTCGGTTTTTGCCGTGAGCAGAAATATCCACCGCTATAAAAACCCGGATCTGGGCTGGGTGATGTACGAGTTCGAATCCGGCGCGGTTGGGGTGCTGGAAAGTATCTGGATGCTGCAGGAAAATACGCCGTTTAAGATCGACGCCCGCATGGAGATTATCGGTACGGCCGGCGCCGTTTACGTCAATACCGGCAACGGCGGAGTGCAGGTCAACGATCGCACCGGCTTCAGTCAGCCCGATACGATGTACTGGCCGGAAGTCCATGAACGGCGCTTGGGGGCGTTGTATACGGAACTGGCTTACTTTGTCAATTGCGTGCGCAATGATCTGCCGATTGCCGTGATTACGCCGGATGAATCGCTGGCGGCGGTTGCGGCGGTAACAGCCGCCGAGAAAACCTGTGCTGCCGGCAAAAAAATATTGCTTTAAAGGAAACAACTATGATACGTTATCAGATCACCAAAGCACGGACGACCCCGGATTTAAGTACGGTCTGGGATGGGATTCCCGCCGTGAAATTAACGAATTTCCGCCTTGAATCCAGCGAGCACCGGCCTCAGACAGAATGTCAACTGCAATATGACGACAGCGGCATTTACGGTTTGTATCAGGTAAAAGACCGTTATGTCAGAGCGGCCGTAAGCGAATTTCAGGGCCGCGTCTGTACCGACAGTTGCGTGGAATTTTTCGTTATGCCGGCGGGAGGAACGGGATATCTCGGCTTTGAGTTCAACTGCGCCGGAGTGATGTTGGCCCACCATGTTCTGGATCCTAGGCGGGAAGCTCTCGGGCCGTTGGCCGAATTTCGCGAGCTGACGGCAAAGGAAGTAAAAGCGGTAAAAGTCTTTCACAGTCTTTTCGGCAGGATTGAACCGGAAATCCCGGAAGAAATGGTTTGGCGGCTGGGCTTTTTTCTCCCGTTTAAGCTGCTCACCGGGATTACCGGCGCGGCAAAACCGGAATCGGGAACCGTCTGGCGGGTCAATTTCTATAAATGTGCGGATGAGTGCAGTCATCCGCACTGGGCTTCATGGCAGCCGGTATCTGAATTGAATTTTCACCTTCCCGAATGTTTCGGGAAAATTGAATTTGCATAGGAGTTTTTATTATGAGTTACAAAGCAGTTAT
>JAQUOK010000341.1 GCA_028717165.1 Victivallaceae bacterium
AAAATATAAGGACTCAGGATATATTCTCGAACGGTTACAAAATCTCGAAGTAAAGGTCGACTCCTTCATTGAACGACAGATGCAGGAGGCATGACAAATGCCAGCTCCGGACAAATGCCCTTATTTTCATTACTTTGTTCAGCGTTATCATAGCTGCCGCCAAGTGAAGCAGTCCGTAATACACCATATCGGTTTTCTCATATCGCGTATAAATTTTTCGAAAACGATTGAACCATGATGGGCAACCTCCACAATCCATCTTTTGGGTTTGAATCCGTATAGCTTCAAGGGCCTTCTTTTCTTCTCCGCGAGGATGAATATGCGGCGATACTGTTTGCCGGGTATGCGTAAATTGCTTGGAACGTGTTGCTCAACCAAAAAAAACGTTTTTCTGAATAAAAACCGTAAAATTCAGGTATAACAGAAATTATTGATTTGCCTGCCAGAGTTTATAAATCTCATCCTCACTTAAAACCTTGTTATAAATATGAACCTTATCCATATCCCCATTCAAATAGGAATAGTAATCATTTCTTGTACCAAGCCGAACGGCACGAGTACCTGTTACCGGCGTCTTGGTATAATTCCATGACGACTTGTAGTTCCCGTTGACATAGAACTTGACTTCTTGGGAACTTGCCGATCTGGTAACGGCAACATGTAGCCATTGCCCTTTGACTAAACCTGCCCCTATACTGTTTCCCGCTTCGTATAATCCGTCGCCATGATAAAACCTCAGCTCTCCAGTCGGGCTTGTGGCGCCAAAACAATATTCTCTATTATAATCCTTGCACACAAACCATTGATAACCGGAGGCGTTTTCGTCGAACTTCACCCATGCGGCAATCGTAAGGTCTTCTGTTATTTCCAGACTCGCATCATTACCGCAGTCAACGTAATCGTTTACCCCGTCAAACCGTAAAGCAAAATCAAGTGTTTTTCCACTCTTACCATTTGTCCAGCATTGCTCTACTGCCATATTTGTAAGACTTCCATGATTGCTATTGATAGAAATATCTTTCACATTAGTGTTTCCGATTCCTTCATCAAAACTCCACTCAGCCTGAATATCACCTTTAAGATAATCGCTGAATATCTCATTTTGTTCCAGAACCCGGGAATAAATCTTTACTTCGTCCATATCCCCGTTCAGGTAGGAATAATAGTCATTTCTTGTACCAAGCCGAACGGCACGAGTACCTGTTACCGGCGTCTTGGTATAATTCCATGACGACTTGTAGTTCCCGTTGACATAGAACTTGACTTCTTGGGAACTTGCCGATCTGGTAACGGCAACATGTATCCATTGCCCTTTGACTAAACCTGCCCCTATACTGTTTCCCGCTTCGTACAATCCGTCGCCATGATAAAACCTCAGCTCTCCAGTCGGGCTTGTGGCGCCAAAACAATATTCTCTATTATAATCCTTGCACACAAACCATTGATAACCGGAGGCGTTTTCATCGAACTTCACCCATGCGGCAATCGTAAGGTCTTCTGTTATTTCCAGACTCGCATCATTACCGCAGTCAACATAACCATCAATTCCATTGAATTTCAGGGCGCTACCGATTTTTCCATCCACATATTGACCGGTACCTACACCAGTACCATCATTGCCGTTCCCGGAACAATCCAATATCCAATTTCCCTCTCCAATATTAAAATTCCAGAATCCAGCAACTCTTTCCTCCATATCATACAGTTTCTTAATTGGAAGGAATCCGTTATTAAACGCAGGCGAGGTAAGCTTTATAGAATAGTCTCCGTTATCCATATCATTAAACATTGGATCCCCAACTGATGAATTAACATCATACCCATTGCCTTGCCATTCTGCAAGAGTATTATTAACCCCATCCAGGACAAATTCTTTTGCAGGACTAGGATGATAGAAAACGTTATAATCGGACTCCAATAATCCAGTTTTATAATGATCAATGTCAATCCAATAATCGGTATCCATACCGTATATTATGTTGCGCCTGAATATATTGCCGGCCATAGTGTCGCCATAATCATTAACCCATAATTCGTGAAATACATCTTGGCAGAGGATATTATTTTCTATAATATTATTATTTCCCCCCAGAATAAATATTCCACCGCGTGATGTTTCATAGATAATATTATCTTTAACATTACAACAACTTGTTTTCCCATCCAGATAAATACCGAATCCGTAACGGCGGCGGAACGTCAAATCATCCGGATAGAGGAACATACCCATAACATCATGAATCAGGTTGTTCCTGATGGTAGTGGTTGGGCATTCGAGAAAAGAACCTCCTGAGTTAACATGTATGCCGCCGCCATCGTCGGATTCAAGCATAACATGGTGAATATGGTTAAATTCAAAAGTATTGCCGGCCTGATATACAAAGGCAAAAATACCCAGCCTGGGCATATATGAGATCAAATTGTTGCGAACTATGTTTCCCGTATAGTTTCTCATGGTATAAGGACGACTATCAATATGCACTCCCGCCACATATTTATGTATATCCCCGCAATGATGGATATAATTACCGGCAATGGTATTTTCGATCGGTGCATATTTTGCGGCCTCTGCGCCAGGGGTTAAAACTATAGTCCCCCAACTAAGTCTTGCCGCAGTTAACAAAAGCCCGCCTGCTCCTGCTTGTGTAATTGTATTCTCCGTAAGTTCATTGTTTTTACTGTCCAAATGCAGCCAAATCCCGTATCCTCCTATATTTTCGAATTTACAGTTCCTTACCGCACAATGTTGTGCATTTTCCAGTGCGACAGTGCCATCATGTGCCGTTCTAACGGATAAGTAGTTTGGGGAATAATCAGTGTGTTTAAAAGTAAAGTCCCGAATCGTAATATATTTTACCCTTGCTGGGTTTGTGACATCGGCATAGAGATGAAATATTTTATTTATTGCCGGAGCAATAACGGTTGACTCACTGGGAAGACCACTTCGCGGCCAGTAATAAAGGCGGCCTGTGGCGGAATCAAGATACCACTCTCCCGGCGAATCCAGTTCTTCCAGTATATTCTCCACAAAAAATCGGTTCCCTTCCCTGATATCTCCCTGGCATTCACTGCCGGTTATGTAAATAAGCGAATTATCTAAATCCATATCGCTTATCTGGACAATTTCATTATACCATCCGGAATCTGCAAAAATATTGAGTTCTGCTTCCGGGGCATTAACCCAACTTGCATGAATTGTACCCCGCTCACACGCAATTGTATAGGGATCAAGAACATCATAGCCGGAACAATAAAAAACTTGAAATGGCAATACTGAACAACTGCCGTCAGTTTTTGCTTCTGCCTGAATAACGGCACGATTCTCATCCGGGGCCAACTCCGGTAAGGGGTCAGGAGCCCCTTGTGGAGTAAAATCCGGATTAGTAGTAAGTACAAAAGCGTCAAAATGTATGCGCCGGTCAATGGGGGATATATTGCTCCAGCGCATAATATGAGTACCGCTACTGCCTATATTTACCGTAGCGACCTTGGTCCAGATGATATCCCGCCAGCCGCCGCTGACGGGCAAGGCTGATAAAGGTATGTTCGTTTGATCAATTTCACAGCTGAGAGAACAAATACATTCAGTGGCATAAGCAGCCCATAAGTAATATTCCCCGGAAGCTGGAATATTAAACTCGTATTCGACAAAATCGTCATATTGGGCCAAGCCTGCGAGAATAACTCCAAACCGGGGAGTAGGCAGGGCATGAAGCCAGCCATTATTCAAGATGTCACTCGGATCATAATTAGGGTAACGAGCTCGTATCTCGCGTTGATTATCGACAAAAAGCTGGCGGAATTTCCAATTACCGCCGCTCGCTTCCGGAATATCGGTATAATACATATCCCCAAGCGAATACCAGTCACTGGTAATTTTTTTGCCGCCGCTTAAAACTGCCGTTTCTCCCGGATATCCCATCCAGGTTACAGGGAACTCCGCCTCCCCGGAATCCTCCGGGCCAAGAATAATCGGTTCCGGCAAATAATAGGTTCCTCCCCGCACGATAACCTTTACCGATTCGGTCAATCCTTGGGATATTACATTCCTGACGATGTCTCTGGCATGATATAACGTAGCAAAAGGGCCATCCGTTTCTTCGAGATTAGGCGTGGCTAAAGTTCCTGACCATGCATCATTGCCGTTAAGGGCCACATAGTAATCAATTCCATATACTGTACCGTTTCCATAAAAAAATAAACCTAGTATAAATACTACTATCTCAACCAGTCCACGTAAAAATGCAACTGTTAAATTTATTTTTTCATTAAATTTTAGGTGATTGTTTAGTGAATTAAAGTTGCTTTCCCTGAAAATTTTTTCACTTTTTTTAGGCCGGTCGATTTTTTCATTTACTTTCTGCATAACATTGTCCTCCCTATATATGTTAGTTTTTTCTACAAAAACAATTTATATAATTCCTTTGCCTTTATACTCAATGTTTGCGGATTTAGCCCTTTTTCAATGCATTCCCGTAAGAATCGACAGGCTATTGCTTAGAATGCGACCGTTCTGGAATGCCTCCAAATAGCGCCGATTCATGAGCTTTGAAAAGTACTTTTAAGAATCCGGTTTGCGGCCGGATCGAGTTCGGCAAAACCTTTTCTGGCCGCGGTCCAGAGCGTTGCC
>JAQUOK010000342.1 GCA_028717165.1 Victivallaceae bacterium
CACGATCCGCACCGAGTAAATTCGCCGTTTACCTCGGATAAGGATTTGATGGATAACCAGGTCGGCATCATGCAATACCGCAACGGCATCCGCGTAATGTTCCAGGCAACCATGTCCAACGCCATTCCCGAACGCCGGATGTATTTCTCCTGCACGGAAGGAACCATGATCCTTGAACTGTACGCCAGTACCCTGCGCTACAAATGCGTCGGCGACGAAGGTGAAACCATTATAAATTTCGGAACCGACGGGCACGGCGGCGGCGACGCCTATATAATGAAGGAACTCTACGAAACCATGAGCGAAGGCGCCACCCCCAAATGCAGCGGCGACGAAGGCCTCGAAAGCGCGGTAGTAGCCCTGGCCCTCGATCAGGCGGCGCAAACCGGACAAATGGTTGACCTCGAACCGGTCTGGAAAAAACTGGGCAGATAGACAATACGCCGTTTTCGCTATATCCCGCTCCCGCGTCTGCCGGGCGCAGGCGTTTCTTAAGTCCTTAGGTTTTTTGGTTTTTTCCAGTTCGGCACGGCTAGAAACAGCCGTGGACATCGGGAAATATAGATATTAGGGAAAAGGTGCAGCCGCCCCTGTCTCCAGGGGCGGAAAGAACATTGCATTGAAAAAACCACGTCCTTTGAGCGTGGCACTTTATTCGGAGACCCATTTTACGGCTTTGTCAATATCTTTGTTGGCAAAGATTTTGACCGGGGCCGGAATCAGCAGCGCAAAAACTTTGGAAGTTCCGCGAATCCAGCTGACGTCGGTCACGATCGCTATTTTTCCCCAGGAACGCAGGTGTAAAAAACCGGTTTTAGCGTCATCCCATATTGCGCGCGGCTCGAATTTTTCAAATTCATCGCCCAGGTGATATAAAAGATTAAGCTTTTTAAACTTCTTGAGTTTCTCCTCCACCAAGGGAATAAGGACTTTCTCGTAATCCTCTCCGGTGATCTGCGCTTTGGCGTTGAACCCGATAACATTTTCCGGCAGGTTTTTGATCTTCTCTATCATACTGACTCCTCCTGTTTACTGGGTTATTTTTACAATATCTGAGCGAACATCACTCGATAAAGTCTCTGAAAACCGGGTAATATTTTTGTATGGAATAATTACGGGAAGCCGCGCAGGCGTTCTCAGCCATGACGGAATACAACCCGGCATCACTAATCAGTCTTCCCAGCGCCGCTGTCCAGGCTTCCGGCGAATCCGCCAGGAAGCCGGTCTTCCCGTCTTCGACGACATTGCGGTTTTCGCCCACCGGACTGGCGATGACCGGCAGTCCGGCCGCGGCATACTGGATCAGTTTAAAAGCCGATTTACCCTGGGAAAATTCATCTTCCGTCAACGGCATAACCCCAACATGAGACCGTGCCAGCAACTCGCCCTCGCGTTCCTGCGACCAGTTTTCAAAACGCATTTCCACGCCTTCGATATGGCGGTCTTCAAGCGCTTTACGGGCGACGACCAGCAGTTCAAAATCGTATTTTTCCGCCATCCGGCGCAATATTCCCGCATGTTTTTCCAGATATATGTAAGTAACCGGAGTACCGATCCAGACCAGCGTAAATTTGTCGAACTTCCCTTTTGACCTCCTGTACAGTTCCGGATCGACAACGGTAGGAATTTTTATGACATTATCATTAAGCGGCCTGACCTTTCCGTAAAGGAAATCATTGGCGACAATAACCCCGGAAGCATTCCGCACCAGAGCGTCATATTTACCGGCAAGCAACGATTTGCCCTTGTATTTTTCCCATACATTATCATCAAAATTCAGGATATATTCATGCTTGCGGAGAAAAAAATGCTCAAGCCAATAAGGCAGATAAGGAAATAATTCGTATTCTATCAGGAATTTTCCTTCCGCCCGGCAAAGATTCCTGAAACGCCGCCCATAATACTTCAGGATATTACTGAATCCGACTTTCCCGCCGCGATACAGACAGCGCAGATAATACTGGTCAAAAAAATTAAAAATATCCACCTCGTCGCCGCCGTCGCGCATCCGTTCCGCATACATATAATAGCGGTAACGGCTGGAAGCGCCAAGCGAACCATAACGGGTAAACATCGTTAATTTCATATATCAGTTATCAGTTATCAGTTAACCACGAAAAGCACGAAAGATTTTTTCATTTTCAATTTTTAATTTTCAATTTTCAATTTCACTATATTGCGTCTCAGATGCAATGTCAAGTGCAGTTTTTTTCAAGCCCCGGTTCGTATTTTGTATATTCCGTGCTATTTTTATAAGCTGAATCGCTTAAAATCGAATCTACAGTATGAAACCGGATAAAGAATTAATCAAAAAACGTTTTGCCCGCAGCCTGAAGACTTACGCGGAACACGCCCATATCCAGAAAGCCATTGCGGAACGGCTGCTGTTTGAACTTTCCGCCGTCGCCGGCGACAAGTTCGTGCGCATTCTGGAAATCGGCTGCGGTTCCGGCGTAATTACCAGCCAGATAGTAAAAATGTTTAAATACAAGCAGCTTTACCTCAACGACCTGGTCGATGAATGTGCCAAATTGGCTTCAAAATATCCTAATACGGAATTTATCGGCGGCGATATCGAGAATATATCTTCCCTGCCTTCCTGCCTTGACCTGATCATCTCCAACGCCACTTTTCAATGGCTGGACCATTTGCCGAAAGCGCTCGAACGCCTGGCGGGAATACTGAACCAGGAAGGAGTCCTTGCCTTTTCCACCTTCGGCCCGCGCAATGCCTGCGAAATAAGTTCCCTTACCGGCAAAACCCTAAATTATCTTTCCGTCCCGGAACTCAAAAGCGCGGTCTCAAAACATTTTACCGTCCGCTGCTGCCATGAAAACATCCGGGAACTTTATTTCGAACATCCGCTGGACGTCCTGCGCCACCTGCAGAAAACCGGAGTTACCGCAGTTTCCAGGCAAATCTGGACGAAAAGCGATTTACAAAACTTTGTTTCGCGTTATATTGAAGACAATAAAACAGAATCCGGCGTCTCATTGACTTATCATCCGATAATCATTATAGCCGACTTGAAGAAGTGCTAAGTATTACGTGTTATGTGCTACGAAAGAAATACAGTGTTTTTTGTAACAGGGATAGATACCGATATCGGCAAAAGCGTCATAACCGGTTTGTTAGCGCGCTTTCTGCGCAGTTCCAACGTTGACTGCATCAGCGCCAAACTCGTCCAGACCGGCTGTACGGGCATGTCCGAAGACATCCTGACCCACCGCAAACTCGAAGGCGCGGAACCGCGCCCGGAAGATTACACCGGGGAAACCTGCCCTTACATGTTCAAGTTTCCGGCATCGCCGCACCTCGCCGCCGAAATGGAAGGCATTAATATTTATCCGGAATATATTACAGCCTGCGTAAATAAACTGGCGAAAACTCACGATTGCGTCTTGCTCGAAGGAGCCGGGGGGCTTATGGTTCCCCTGACCCGCAACCTGTTAACCGCCGACTTCGTTTCAGAACAGGGTTGGCCGCTCATAGTCGTCTGTTCCGGACGGCTCGGCAGTATCAACCATTCGCTCCTTACCCTGGAAGCCGCCCAGCGCCGCAATATTCCGCTTGCCGGGGTGGTTTACAATGAATATCCGCCGGAAAAACCGGAAATAGGCAAAGATTCGAAAACGGTTATAAAAGACTACCTCAAATCCAATAATATAAACGCGCCGTTTATCGAAGCGCCGGCAATAGAAGACCTTAACAATCCCCCGTCCGCAGATTTCGGGGAAATTTTCAGAGAATTGCTGTGATGATCGAAGAAATGTTAAAATTTGACCGGGAACACATCTGGCATCCGTATACGTCGATGACCGAACCATTGCCGGTTTATCCCGTGGAATCGGCTTCCGGCGTCCGTTTGAAACTCAGTGACGGGCGCGAACTCATCGACGGCATGTCCTCGTGGTGGGCCGCTGTTCACGGCTACAATCATCCGGCGCTTAACGCCGCAATAAAAACGCAGTTGGGAAAAATGGCGCACGTCATGTTCGGCGGCCTTACGCATCAGCCGGCTGTCGATCTCTGCCGGAAACTGGTCGAAATCACACCTGAACCTTTACAAAAGGTTTTCCTGGCCGACTCCGGTTCCGTCAGCATCGAAGTAGCGATAAAAATGGCGCTCCAGTACCAACAGGCGAAGGGTCGGAAAAACCAAAACCGCCTCCTGACGGTACGTTCGGGGTATCACGGCGACACGCTGGGGGCGATGGCTCTCTGCGACCCGGTAACCGGAATGCATTCGCTGTTTACGGAAGTATTGGCAAAACATTATTTCGTCGAGGCTCCGGCCTGCCGTTTTGACGATGAATGGGATCCGGTTTATATTTCGGAAATGGCTTTAACGCTGGAAAAACATGCCGGTAAAATCGCGGCGGTCATCATCGAACCGGTGGTACAGGGCGCCGGGGGCATGCGTTTTTATTCACCGCAATACCTGGTCGAACTGCGCAAACTCTGCGCTGAACATGAAGTACTGCTGATCTTTGATGAAATCGCCACCGGCTTCGGACGGAGCGGCAAACTTTTCGCCTGCGAACACGCCGGAGTCGCTCCCGATATAATGTGTCTAGGCAAAGCGCTGACCGGGGGCTATATGACTTTAGCCGCAACTCTGGCGACCGAT
>JAQUOK010000343.1 GCA_028717165.1 Victivallaceae bacterium
CAAATGCGGAATGGAGATCAGAGCGCTGGGAAAAAATGCCGCCAGCATGGAAGACGCCGCCAACGAAATTGTCCGGTATTTCTTTGATAATTTCATTGATTCCCACAGCAAGGAAAAAGCCTGCGTCCTGGTACGCCTGTTTAAAACCCATAATGCCGACGAACTGCCGCTGCCGCTCCGGAAACTTTCCAATACCATCCTGCATAAAAAAACCGGCTCCGGCCCATACAAATGTTTCACCCTTCTGGCAAGCGCGGGCATTGACGACGTCTGGATGGACAGGAAAAGATCAAAAGCTCACCAGGCCATCCCCCTGCCCAGCGAAGAAGTGGTTTATCGGATTCCGATGATACGCAATTTGATAAAGCAGATGGGACTTGATATAAAAACAATTATAAAGCCGGATCCGAAAATTATCATGGATTTATCCAAAAAAACCTTTAACGTTTTCCATGTAGCTGACGCGATAAACAGTCCCTATATTCCGGCTCAGGAAGACTTTGTCAAACCGTTCGGGATCCGGTCGGTTCTCGGGTTCGGCGGAGTTTTACCGTCGGGCAACGTCTTTGTTGTAATAATTTTTTCGAGAATCAGGATAAAAAAGTACATTGCCACTATGTTCAATACTTTGGCGCTTAACGCCAAAATAGCGATCATGCCGTTTCAAAACAATGTGTTCGCGCAAACTTGATCAGGTTTAAAATGAATCCTTTACAAGCTAAAATAATCCAGCTCGAATCCCAAATAAGCACTTTGGAGGAACTTCTCAAGGTCTCCGAGGAATCATTTTTAAAGGAAGCCGGGGAACTTGAAAAAGCCAATTCGAAACTTCAGGCAAGCATCCTGGAACACGAAAGACTTGAAAAAGAATACCGCATGCTTTTTGAATCATCCGCGGATGCAATCATGATACATGACA
This sequence comes from Victivallaceae bacterium, assembly GCA_028717165.1. Classification (GTDB taxonomy): domain Bacteria; phylum Verrucomicrobiota; class Lentisphaeria; order Victivallales; family Victivallaceae; genus JAHOYW01. The sequence goes on from JAQUOK010000343.1 coordinate 920, forward strand.
AAAAAGGGTATATTGACTGCAACCAGGCAGGCCTGAAAATTTTCGGACTGTCTTCCCCAAAGCAGCTTCTGAAAAAACATCCCAAAGATTTTTCTCCCCCTAAACAGCCTTGCGGCCAGACCACAAACGCGCTCGGCAATGAACATATTGAAAAAGCCTACCGGGAAGGAAAAGATTTCTTCGAGTGGATTCATACCCGACTGGACGGAACCCCTTTCCCGGCGGAAGTATTATTAAGCCGCTCCATGTATCAGGGGAAAACAGTACTTCTGTCAACCGTCCGTGACATTAGCGAACGCAAACAGGCGGAAGCAAGGCTCGCGGATGAAATCAGGGAACGCGAAAAAATAGCGGAAAAATACCGCATACTCTTTGAAGATTCCAGTGATGCGATTATGCTGCATGATGAAAAAAGATTTATTGACTGTAATAAAGCGACTCTTAAACTTCTAGGATACTCCAGAAAACAATTTCTTGAATTGGGGCCGGCAGATGTTTCTCCCCGGAAACAGCCCAATGGCAGGGCTTCATCAGTTATGGCTCGAGAGCATATGAAGGCGGCACTCAGGAGAGGAATGGAACGTTTTGAATGGACTTGCAAACGCAAAGACGGCAGCGTGATCCCCGTAGAGATAATGTTGAGCCGTATGGAATATCCGGATAATGTAATTCTGCTGGCAATAATCCGTGATATTACCGAACGTAAACGGGTGGAAAAAGAGATTCGCCATATAAACGCGATACAAAAACTCATTCTGGAAAACAGCACTCTTGGAATCGCCCTGATTAAAAACCGTATTTTTGAATGGGTTAACAGCCGGGTCGGCGAGCTTTTGCAGCTTCCCGCGGATAAGCTGCAGGGACATTCCACCCGGATAATTTACCCTTCCCAGGCAGCTTATAAACGCTTTAATGAAACCGCATATCCCGCCCTGGGAAAGGGGCAACGTTCGGACAACGTCATTGAACTCAAACGCGGTGACGGCTCTTTATTCTGGGGGCGTCTGATCGGTAAAGCCCTGGAGCCTGAAAATACCCATGCCGGTTCCGTATGGATGCTGGAGGATATGACCGAGGAAATGCAGGCCAGGAAACTTGCCGAGGAAAACGCCCAGCATAAAGGCCGGATCGAAATGGCCAACAATGTGCTTCATGACATCGGCAACGCCATGACCAGCATCAGCACCCACGTTCTGAAGCCGCAAATGGAAAAGAACTGGCCGGAAATCAAGTCGCTTCACCGTCTGCACGACTTGTTCATGGATAACAGCCAGAAGCTGATCGAGGTTCTGGGAGAAGAGAAAGAGGAAGCCCTGGATAAATTCATCAAGGCCCTGATTTCCTCTTTTGAAGAGAAAAATTCCCGGTATATTGAATTTTCCGAAAAGACCGCCGCCGCGGTCGGGCACGTTTGTTCCGTTCTCGAACTGCAGCGGCATTACCTGAAAGAAAACTCCACGCCTCTGGCAACGGACATAAATATCGCCAATATGATTAACGACACGCTTGTCATGATGGCGGGAAGCTTGAGCAAACGAGACATTAAAGTGGATTTTTCCGTTCACGGCAGAAAGCTGAATATTTCCGGAGACCAGACCAGGCTCATAAGGGTATTCCTGAACATCATAAAAAATATCTGTGAAGCTTTCGACGAACTGGAATCAGAAAAAGCCAGGATACTGGATGTTACGGTAGTAAAGGACGAAGATAAAAAAGAGATAGTAATCACTTTTGCGGACAACGCCGTGGGTGTGGATCCGCAAATACTTCCGGAAGTTTTCGTAAGGGGGTTTACCACGAAAGCACACGGCTCAGGCATCGGGCTGCATGAATGCCGTTCTATTATCGAATCGCACGGCGGGGTGATTGCAATGAAAAGCACAGGCAAAAATAAGGGGGCGACAACCATCATCCGGTTCCCCGTTATAACATAAAAAAGGAAAATACCATTATGGAACAAAATTTCAACACCCGTATTCTGGTAATTGACGACGAGGAAAACGTACGGGACTGCTTCCGTAAAATTCTGCAGCCGCTGGATGTGGGAAGAGAACTTTATTCCAGACTCGATGAAGCGAGTGCGGTGCTTTTTGACAGTCCCCGTACGATGTCAAATTCACTGAAACGTTCATCGGCGACATTTGATTTTGAAATGGAGGAAGCATCCAACGGCAAACAGGGATACGAAATGATAAAAAAGGCGGTTGAAGCAAACCGCCCCTATGCCGCCGTTTTCGTAGATATGCGCATGCCCGGCTGGGACGGTCTGGAAACCGTTGAGCATCTCAGGAAAATAGACAAAAGATGCGAAGTGATTTTCGTTACCGCGTATTCCGACTACAGCATTAAGGAAATCGTAACCGCGGTGGGGACTAACGTCAGCTATCACTGCAAACCTTTTTCCGTCGAAGAAATAGAACAAATTGCGACCAAGGCGGTTTACGAATGGAACAAAACCAGAAACCTTGAGGATTTGATCAAAACCATTTCCAACCTCCACACGCAGCAATGGCAGATGCAGCCGCTTCTGAAAAATATCCTGCAGCAGGTATCATACCTGATGGGAACCCATTCCGCAATGATAGCGCTGGCGAAAGAAAAGATTTACCAAAAACTGCTTGCCATAGGCAACCTGTGCAATGATAAAATCGCGGACGCCTACCTTTACGACATTTCCAGACTGCCGGATCAGGAAGTTTTCCAGAATGACATATATGCCTGTTTTAAACTGAATAAATACGGCATACTGGCAATTTTTGAGAAAGGCGGCAAACCGCTTAACCAGGAAAGGACATACCTGGTCAGGCTCTTCCTTGAACAGGCCGTTTTATCCATTCAAAATGTCGGGTTGCAGGAAAAACTGCTCCGTCAGGAAAAATTATCCGCGGTCGGCGAAGCTACCGGCATGATAGTGCATGATCTGAGGAATTCCATCGGCCTGATTGAAGCGTTCATTGATATCACTATCCAGAAAATCGATGACCGGGAATATGTCATCGACAATTTGAAACTGATAAAAGACGCCGCCAGAAACGGCATGTCCCTGGCACAGGACATCCTCGATTATACCAGCAATAAAAATATTGAAAAATCACTTATAAACAGTAAAAACCTGGCTGACGAAATGCATGAAAAAGTCAGGACTCTCTGCGAAAAAAAGGAAATAAAGTTCGATATCCTATGCCCGAAGGATTTCATTTTTAACGCGGATTACGGCAAAATGTCCAGAGCTCTGCTTAATTTGATAAACAATGCAATTGAATCGTATACCTCATGCGCAGTAAATTCCGAAATGTGCCTGGAGCTGCAACGTGATAAAGACAGCGTAAATATAACTTTCTCCGACAACGGGCCGGGAATCCCTGTGGAAATAGCTAATGATATTTTTACGCCTTTCGTCACTCACGGCAAAAGCGGCGGAACCGGACTCGGGCTGGCAATAACCAAGCAGATAATCGAGGCGCATAACGGGACCATCAACGTAAAATCGTCTCCGCACGGCACCGTTTTCAAAATTACAATCCCCGATAAATAGTCTGTAAAGACAGGCTTTGAAGACAAGCGCCGGTACCGGCGTCTTTTCCCATACAGCCTGAAAAAATCTGAAAATTATTCTTTATTCTCCTTGCACAACCCCTGCATGCGTGCTACTTTACGTTCTCTTTTTTATTAAGAGAAAAACCGTATTAAAATTTAACA
>JAQUOK010000344.1 GCA_028717165.1 Victivallaceae bacterium
GTCAGGGCGGAGGGAATTCCGAATTGTTTTCCTTCGGGTTATCGTCCGCTTCATTTGCATCCGCTGTTCCAGACGGTCGATGTTTTTGCCGAGGGGCGGCCGACCCGCATTTCCTGCCTGCCTCAAGGGATTGACATAAGGGAAAAAGCCGGAGACCTTCCGGTTGCGGAAGGAATAGGAGAGAGAGTAATCCTGCAGCCGCCGTTCAAGAAATTTGACAAAAAGGCGATTGAACTTTATGCTTCTGTATTACGGAAAACTGCGGAACACGCGCGGGAGCTCTTAAAGGTTGACGCCGGGAATCCTCCGGAAACGGGCAAATGGTTTATGAGCGCAATATAAATAATAGTGAGGCCATGCAGACATACTTAAATGACAAAATCAATCGGCCTGAAACGACAAAAATCTTTCAGGGAAATCAACTTGAGTTTACTAAAAAAAAGGAGAATGAAAAATGGGAAAAACATCAAAAACAAAATTTCTGAAAAAGCGTAACTCGTTGATTTTTACACTCATAGAGCTACTGGTAGTGGTCGCGATCATAGCGATACTTGCTTCCATGCTGCTGCCGGCCCTGGCGAAGGCTCGCCTTGCCGCCAGGCGTACGCAGTGTGCCAACAACCTGAAGAATATGGGAACTGGCCTCCAGCTTTATACCATAGATTATAACGATTACTACCCTGACAAACCAACTGATAATTCGCAATTAGGACTGAGCTGGGATGCGGCAATCGCCCCATATCTGAATATCAGGATAAATTATTACCTGTTGTATTCATTATATTGGTGCCCGGCATCCGGGCCGTCCGCTTATTCAACCTGGGGAAGAACTTACGCTGCAAATTACTATTTCGGCCGTACCGCGACAAGTAGCCCTGAGAGAAATATCATTAAGGCCAATGTTTTAAAAAGAACTTCCAGGATAGGAGTTCTGTATGAAACGCCTCATACGAATATTTTCAGTTATTATGCCAGCAGCGTTGAATATCTTGGCGGCCTGTCCGGATTTACTTCCGTCTTAAATGATCAGATGCGTTTCTGGCATAACAATAACATGAATATTCTTTTTCTTGACGGACATGTTGAAAGTCGGAGCTACACCGAAATGCTTAAAAGCGGCAATCTATATTATTATTGAACGGATCATTACATGGGGCGTGCGGAATGAATAGCTTGCGTTGGGAAAACGCAAATCACTTTGCATTTTGTAATATTAAAAGTATGAATAACTGTCAGATAAGGAGAAAGACATGATACGGGGCATTATACCGAAAAAATCAAATTCCGTCGTCAAAAAAACTCGGAACACCTTCAGAAGTATTATTGTATGCCTGCCGGTTCTTTTCTTATTTCAGTCAGGAATAGCGGCGCAGGACCAGGAAATAATAAAAAACCTCAAAGCCGATTTCCGCAACGGACAGGTTTTTATAACCTGGACCGAAGCGCCCGTACCTGACGGGACGACTTTCAATGTGTATGCCGGCAGGGAACCGCTAACCGGCGCCAATCTGAAGGGCGCGCTGAAACTGGCGCATCATATAGAAGCGTGTTCAGCCCGCAACTGGTGGCGTGACTTATCGTCTTTCAAAAGCAATGCCAAGCCTTCGCCTCCGGTCGGTTTTATCATTAAATCCGGCGAAGCCCCGCTCAACCCGTCGGGCGGACTTTTTGTTCATACTCCGGATGCGGAAAACGTCGGACTGCCGTATTATGCCGTAACCAGCTCCGAGCCGGGGGGAAAAGAAAATCCTGAAATCATACCCGGGGCAAATTCATTGGTATCAGGCGTCCGGCAAAGCGTCATGCCGATTGAGGCAATATGGCAGGGAAGGTTACAGAAACCGCCTGTAATGCCCGGATCGCAAGCGCTGATGTTAGCGCTTCATTCATATACCGGCGGGAGTTTTACCGGTGATGCAGTATATCTCCTGTTCGGGCCTGCCGAACATGGCTGGAGGGAGGGACTGCCGTTCGTGTTCAAGGTAAGCAGAAAACCCGGACTGGTAATTATAATGCCGTCCAATAATTTCTTTACCGGCCGCAAAAAAGTTCCCGGCAAACAACTGTTATCCATGGTAAACTTCTGGTATGGCTATAACGATTTCATTTATGATCCGTCTCAAATGGAAAACGGAAAGATATTTAACTATTCGGAAAAAATATTGTCATGGCTGAAGGAATGGGCGATCCGGAAATATTCCATAGATCCCCGGAAAGTATATCTTCGCGGAAGTTCAATGGGCGGAAGCGGCGCCATATCCAATGCGCTTCATCATCCGTCGGAATATGCTGCCGTTTATGCCCGGGTACCGGTTGTTTCATATACGAAATTAAATTATGTGGGGCGGGGTTTGGAAGGCAACAGCGCCGGGCATCTGGAACCGTTCTGCGGGAAAAATACTGAAAAGCTCAGGTGCCGCGACGGCATGCCGCTGCTGGAAAAAATGAACGGAGAAAAACTGGTACGGAAATCTTCCGGCACGCTTCCGTTCATATCTATGGTAAACGGCCGTCAGGATACTTCTATGCCCTGGGAGAATAATCCCGGTTTTTACCGGGCTTTGGAAGAAGCGCGGCAGGGCTATACGGCATATTGGGATAACGGGACGCATGCCACCGCCGGGGTTAACATGCCTGAAGATATAAAGCGGCGCACAACTGACGAATGGCTGCTGCAATTTTCCCTCGATCAAAGTTTTCCCGCTTTTTCGAACTGTTCGACTAACAAAAATCCCGGGAACGGGAAAAAAAACGACGGGGACACAATTGGCTGGATGAACAGGGGGATGACCTGGGAGAACATAAAAGATGAACCGTCCCGTTATGCCGTCACGGTCAAAGCTTCTTATCCGGGGATAGAATATCCTGTGACCGTCGACGTAACTCCGCGGCGGCTGCAGAAATTCAAGCCGGCCGTTGGGGAAGTATTACAGGTTTTGCTTTCCGACGGCAGTTCCCGTAAGGTGACTGTAGACGAATCCGGGCTTTTTACTATAAAACGGCTCGTAATACCAGCCGCCGCAGGGATCGAATTAATTATATCAAAGAGCCAAAGGTAGTTCTAAAAAAATGGTGATAAAAGATGGTGATAGATATTCACGCCCACGTTCGTTTTTTTCGTACCCCGGCAGATTGCGGGCCGGATATCCCGGCAGAAGACCTGCTGCAGGAATATGATAGATTAGGTATAGACAAAGGTTGCCTGCTGCCGATAGTGAGTCCTGAAATCAATATGCCTCAGACCAGTGAAGAGGTAATCGCGATCGCCGCGAAATATCCGGAACGATTTATTCCATTCTGCAATATTGATCCCCGGAGTATCTCGAATTCTTCAGACGCGCCGTTGGGAAAGCTGCTTGAACATTATCGTCGTGCCGGCTGCCGGGGAATCGGGGAAGTAACCGCCAATCTGGATATTGAGGATGCCAGAGTTGTCAATCTTTTTCGGCATGCGGAGATCAATCAACTGCCTTTAACCTTTCATCTTTCTTCGGGCGCCGGTTACGGACTTGTTGACCGGCTCGGATTACCGGGGCTGGAAAAAGCGCTTAAGGCATTTCCTGAACTTAAATTTCTTGGGCACAGCAGGGTTTTCTGGGCGGAAATAGGCTGTCTGAACAGTCCGGCAGACAGGAACGGACTTCCTTCTTATCCGGTTCGGGAAGGAACTCTGCCCCGTCTTTTCAGAACCTGTCCCAACCTTTATGGCGACCTGTCGGCGGGAAGTGGCGGTAATGCGTTGATGCGGGACCCGGTTTATGCGGTTAAATTCATGAATGAATTTCAGGACCGCTTATTATTCGGGCTCGATATCTGTACGGTCAACGGCTGGATAGCTCCACTGAAAAAATTTCTGGAGGAATATAGGAACTCGGGGAAATTATCACGGGATGTTTATGAAAAGATCATGTACAAAAATGCCCTGAATATATTGAACTTGTAATTTTTATATCAGCAAAGCATAAATTTTTAGAAATGGGAAAAATGATGAAAAAATTTGAAATTCTGGAAGTACGGCCTTATCAGCTTATGTGCATTATTTGTTCTGCAGGCGGAAAACATTGCAAAGTGCCGGGAGACCCCAAAGTCAGCAGAATATGGAACATACTGAAAAACTCTCCTAATGTTCCGGTAATGCTCCGTTGTAATACCATATCAGTATATCGTTACCAGAATCCGGGAACTGCGGACAATACTCAGGAAGGCGAACTTTTTAATATTTTCAGAGATTTGGCAATTCTGCAAAGAATGGGACTGGTACCGGGAAGCATAAGACCGGCACATGAACTTTTTCTGAGAATAATTGAGAATATTCCATCCACTTCCGGTATCTGCGGGTTTGAAACGGAAAATTCTGAAACCTGGCATGGATGCTCTCTTTATAAAAGCAATAATTATGAAAACGGGATTAAACAGGGCATTAAGCTCTTATATCCCGAGAGGCCGGCCGAAAAAAGGCAACTTGCCAAGCAAACGTCTTCCGAAATAAGGGCATTTGTCCGGAGCTGGCATTTGTCATGCCTCCTGCATCTGTCGTTCAATGAAGGAGTCGACCTTTACTTCGAGATTTTGTAACCGTTCGAGAATATATCCTGAGTCCTTATATTTTT
>JAQUOK010000345.1 GCA_028717165.1 Victivallaceae bacterium
TCCGACGCGCAGTTTGTATCTGCCGGAATCATAGAGCAGACAGCCCTCATTGACAATGTCGCGGTAAAAGAAATGCCTTTCCTTGAGCCGCCTTTTAATGAACTTTATGTCATGCACAATGATCCGGAAAGGCATAAGCGTGCTGAGGCCGTTGCAGTGTTCGGATATACAGCGCCAGAGGCTGTGATGAACGGTGGTCGCATTAAGGCGGGAGACTGCCAGAATGTCATAATCGGAGACATCACCGGATTTGCGGTCGGGGGCTAAGTCCTCTTCATCTTTATAATTGCCGCGGGCGTGCGAACCGAAAAGGATGATCATTTCCACGTCGTCGCACATTTCGCGAATGACGGAAACCGCTCTCTCCAGTTCTTTCCTTTTGTGCTCAGGCAGATGTTCCAGCGAATTTTTCATAAGGCAAATATAATCTGTGCCTGTTCAATTTCAAGCGCAGAGTCTGTCATAAAAAAACCTTATCTCCCGCTTTTATTCCGGCATGTTTGCCGGAATAAAAGCGGAACAAAAAGTTTTTGAAGAGAAATTGGGGGTTTGGGGGAAAGGGGAAACTTTTTCCAAAAAGTTTCCCCTTTCCCCCAAATAAACCCTACCCGTCAACCGGCTGCCGGAGCCGGATGTTTTTTGATCGGGACTCGCGGTTTGGTGTTCAGGAGGTACAGGTCGAGCATCATTTTGACTTTGGCCATGTATTCGCGCAGGCGGTCGCGCAGGGAAAAGAAACGGACTTTGCCGTGGTCCGCCGCAAAACCGATGACGTCCAGGTCCAGATGCCGTGCCACATATATGGCTCTGGCGATGTGGAAATACTGCGAAACGACCGTGAATTTTTTTACGCCGAACACATCGCAGGCGCGGTACATCGAATCAAGCGTCCGGTAACCGCAGTTGTCCTTGATTATCCTGTCCGCCGGTATCCGGCGCGCCAGGAGCGCTCTGGTCATATCTTCGGGGCCGTCGTAAGCGGTATTCTGGTGAACGGCGCCGCTGACGATTATGTATTTTACCTTGCCTTTATGGTACAAAAGGGCGGCGGCGTCCATCCGGTCGGTAAAATAGATATTCTCCCGGCCGTTGAGGGTTTTCGAGGTTCCCAGCAGGACGCAGTATTCGTTATAAGGGATTTTGTCCGCATTTTCATATATGTAGTTTTCGGAGCCGTAATAAGTGGCAACGTTGCAGAAAACGATAAACGCGGCGATAAAAGCGCCGATAACCGACAAATCGCGGGTAACCCGGAAAAGAAAACTTTTCATCTTTTTTTTCTTTTTAACCGGCGCAGCTTCGGACAGGGATTTGTCTGCTTTTTCTTTTTTTACTTCAGACAATTTGTTGATTCCTTGTATTGATTGCGATTTCATATAGTACAATATAATGTGCTTTCCGGCTTTTTCTATCAAGTTCAGTCAAAAATATTTGGTCTTTGCCGTTGCCGGTGTATAATAATATTTTATTGAAAATTGAAATATGAGGTGCAGAAAATGAAGAAAATCCTGATTGCCGCGATTTCCGCTTTTATTTTATATTTTCCGGTTTCAGCCGCCGAAAACCGGCAGGAGTTGCAGGACAGGGCTGACAAGGAGCTGAACAGTGAAAACTGGAAAGACGCTTTTTATCTCTACAAAAAAATACTCATGGAACATGGAGCGTCGCCGCTTATATATACAAACGCGGTTGAATGCCTGATTAAAGCCCGGCTCCAGAACGAATTTGACGGTTTTTTCTCGGCAGTTGCTCAAAAATACGGCAGGGAACCGGAAATGGCGATGGCTCTGGCCGGTTCCAGAATGCGGGTTGACGACTACGGCCATATAATTGCCGGGGAATTTGTCCGCGGTCCGTACCGGGGCGGGGACGACCGGGTTTCATGCCTTGAGCGCGACCGGGTGGAAGCTTTACGTTTGCTGCTTCCGCTTGTCGGAAGCGCGGAGCGGAAAGAGCCAGGTTTCAAAAAATGTTTTTACGAAACCCTGAGCGGCATTTTGGTTTGGGGCAGGGGCGGTTGCCAGGCTTGGAAACTGCAATATTTGACCGACTTGAACAAACTGCCCGATTATGAAAAAATCAATTACAACTATCTGGGATACCGGCCTCAGGGAGCGCCGGTCGGGGTTGACGGCAAACCGGTGTTTTACCATGTGCCTGAGAGTTTTGATGCCGCTTTCAATGACGGGGAACTCTGGCGCGGGGCGATGGCCGCATTGACGGATGACGAGAATATTCCTGCGGCTTTCAGGCTCAATGCAAAACGTGAAATTGCCGATTTCTTTAAATCGCAGTTCGGAGTTGAAACGATAGCTTACAATATGCGGGATGAAATCCAGGCTGTCGAGACCGGACCTTATGCGCTTCACCTTCTGAAAGACGACGAAACTATTGCGACGCTGGCGAGCGGGGTGCGCAAAATAAAACTTCCCGGCGACTGTAATTATCTGGAAATGTACAAGCAGTTGATCGGTACGGAATGCTCATTTGACGGCCTGGTAAAACTTGCGGAGATTTACCGGAACCGCCGCCAGTATGTTAAAGCAGTTGACATGCTCCGGGAAATAATCAGGATCACCGATTCGAAACGGCGGCAGTCATATATTGACGAGCTCAAGCAGATAACCGGAAACTGGGTGCAGCTGCTGGATTGCGAGACTTTTCCGGCCGGGGCCAGACCGACTGTGAATTTGAAATTCAGGAACGCAACTAAGGTTTCCTGTAAACTCACTAAAGTAAAAATAAAAACTTTTCTCGATGACATAAAAGAAAAACTCAAGGACGACCAGGCCCGTAAAGAAATGTTCAAACTGGGCTTTCAGCCTCAGCAGATCGGCAACTGGCTGCTGGATAATCGCGGGAAACGTTACCTTGACGGCAGCGCCGCGCAATGGGATGAACATTTGAAACCGCCGGCCGGACACTTTGACGGAACTGTTCAATTCAAGCTGCCGGTAAGCGAAGCCGGGGTATATTTTCTGGAAGCAACTGCCGAAGAGGGTAATACGAGCAGGATTATCGTCTGGCTGTCGAATACGGCGCTGCTGGAGCGCGAGGCCGACGGGGGAAAACTTTATATCGTAACCGATGCTTTAACCGGGAAGCCGCTGGATTTTTGCCGGATGAGGTTTTTCGGTTATAAAGCCGAATATATCCGGGATAAAAGCCGGCGCGACAGCCGGCAGGGAAAGTATGAATTAACTTTCGACGAATTTTCTGCCCGGACTGATGCCGAGGGCATGGCCTTTGTTGAAGCGGCAAAATTCAAACAGGGCATGCAATATATGCTTGAGGCCGGCGCCGGGGATTATTTCGGCGTACTTGGTTTTTCCGGCTTTTATTGCCGGCGCTACAGTATTCAGAAAATGAACCGGATGCAGAAAGTTTACGGGATTACGGACCGCCCGATTTATAAACCCGGCCAGATGGTCAATTTCAACTACTGGCTGCGGGTGGTCGGTTATGAGCGGGATGATTTTATCGATAATTTTTCAGGCCGGACAGTCAAACTGACGGTCCGTTCTCCCCGCAGGAAAATCCTGGAAAAAGAATTTAAAACCGACAATTTCGGGGCTTTCAGTTCTTCATTCACACTTCCCGGAGACGCCGATTTGGGAACTTACTCCATTTCCCTGGATAAACTGGGCGGAAATGTGAGTTTCCGGGTGGAGGAATACCGCAAACCCGAATATGAAGTCAAAGTCATGATGCCGGAAAAAACGCTTATGCTCGGCGAGGAAATTCCGGTAACGGTTGAGGCGGCTTATCTTTTCGGAGCCCCGGTAGTTAACGCTGAAGTCAAATACAAAGTCTACCGGAGCCCGAAAGCTGATTTCTGCCGTCCGCTGTACAAATGGGACTGGCTGTACGGACCGGACGCCTGTAATTTCTCCGGCGGTTATTTTTATCGCAGCTGGCAGAGCCGCGAGCCGGTTGAACTGGTTGCGGACAATACCGCTGCGACCGATGCCGAAGGCAAACTTACTTTTATTATCGACACCTCGCTTGCAAAAGCTTTGTTCGGCAATGAGGATTCCGAGTACAAGGTCAGCGCTGAAGTCACTGATCAGTCGCGCTATACGGAAACCGGGGAGGGGACAATTATCGCAGCCTGTAAGCCGTTCCGCGTTTACTGTGATGCCGACAAGGGATTTTACCGTACCGGGGAGCTCGTCAGTTTAACGGTCACGGCTCTGGACGCCAACCGCCGGGAAATTGCCGGATCATATACGGCTGACCTTTACCGGATAACTTACGATGCGCAAAAAACCCCGCTTGAAAGCAAAGTGAAAAGCTGGAGCGGCAAAAAAACGGAGGAAGACGTAAAAATACAATTCCGTCCGGATAAGACCGGACATTACCTGGTGAGAGTGAAGCTTACTGACGCGCGGAATAATTCAGGCGGCGGTGATGTGATCGTCCGGGTGCTCGGTCAAGGTGTCGCCGCTGACGGCAGCATGGGCGCATTGCCGCTCGAACTGGTTGCCGATAAAAAAACTTATGCCCCCGGCGATATTGCTTCGATAATGATCGGCGCCGCCGAGGCGAATCAGGAAGTTTATCTTTTTGTCAGGCCGTCAAGCGCCGGAATGATAAATTAC
>JAQUOK010000346.1 GCA_028717165.1 Victivallaceae bacterium
ACCGCAAGATCATGCGCAAAATTATTACCCATGTCATCTTTAACCGCAACGACATTACTGTCTTTACGCAAAACGGCGTCAAGCGTTTTAAGGCCGAAATCCGCGCCGCGCGGAATAAAAACATTGGTCACTATCATTAGCGGAATATGTTTTGAAATGATCAGGTAATGTTCAACAAACGATTCCGGCGTCGCGGAATTTCCCCAGTGCGGCGGCATCACCATCAGCATGTCCGCCCCGATTTTTTTTACGTATTCGGCAAACTCTACGGCCTTGGCGGTACCATAACAAAAGTCGGCGGCGATAAGCATCGCCCGACCGGCGGTGATTTCGGCTGTCGCCATGGTCAATTCGGCGATCTCCCGCTCGGACAGGATAAAGTAATGGCTGTCTCCGGCAGTAAGCATTATCGTTTTCATCCCCGCGTCAATATAAAAATTTATCATCCTGCGTAAAGCAGGATAGTCGATTTCACCTTTTCGGTCAAACGGAGTACTGACAGAAGGGACCGGTCCCTGCAGTGCGGCTTGAAGTTCCTGTTTGTTGTATTTCATAAAAATCCACCTTTATTTTAATTCTTACTGCCAGCAAACGCTGGAGCTTGGGAGCGTACAGATGCCCAAAGAAACCGAACACATAGAGATATTCGTCGTCAGACAATTTGAGAAATCGGCCGTTCATTGCACAATGATGAGAGTTAAAAGGATTGCCTTCGTGATCGCGCTGAATGATAAACTCCGGTTTCCACGTTCTTCCGTTGTCGAAACTTCGGGCCAGATTCAAGCCGAAAAGGTCTTTTTCCGGCAAATTATAGTATCCACGCGAATATGGCACACGACAACCAATCAACAACGAGCCATCCGGTAACACCAGCCCCTCTCCACTGGTACCTCCGGTACCGGGCAGGTTGGTAGATTCCGGTTTTGACCAGCTTTCGCCACCGTCGCAGGATTCTGAATGGAAAAACCAGGTATCGGTATCACTGCCGGGAACCCCTCGACCCAGTTTTTCGCGGCCGCGAATAATGGAAACAAGCCGTCCGTCCTTTGTTTGATACAGGGTCTGCTCGTTGAACCCGGCGGGAATATTCGGTTTATTCCTGATGGAAGGAGTCGGCTCGTAACCGACAGTCCGAAACCGCCAGTTTCTGCCGTCATCATCACTCAGAAGCACACCGCACCGCCAATTTTCGCCATGCATCATTGCTCCCCATAATGAAAAAACCAGGCGTCCCGACGGAAGCTGTAGACCTCCATCCATGAACTGCTCTCCCATAAACGTCCCGGACGGATATTCCCGGAAAGAAAAATTATTATCTTCCCTTTCTTTCCGGCCGATCAGCAACAGGTAATCACGGAAAACCTGGTTATGCTGCTTCACCCCGTCCGGAACGGGTGTTTGCCGGAAACCGTAACAGAGTTCGGTTCCCGCTTTTGTCGGGCCCCAGAGGTCAAGTACAAGAGTTTCCTCTTCAGGGGCTTTTACCCGGTCCAGCCGCACAATTTCCGGATCAGTCCAGGTAAGTCCTCCATCGCGGGATATAACTTCGTATGGCTGTTTCCCAACGAAATCGTCACCGCAGTAATCACTGGAGAGACAATGGGGAATGAACATCCGCAAGTTTCCATCGGACTGGGACCATGTGCCACTGATTGTGTCACTGAAGCCTTTGTCGCTTTTGTCGAAGAACGTGAAAATTTCTGCGATTCTTATTTTTATCATTTTGTGTCCCGAAAATTTGCTTCCCCCTGAAAAAGATTTGGTTTTTGCCGGAAAATCTATTGAGGGGGAATTATTATCATTATCCTGAATCCGTGAAAGAATTCTCGGATTCCTTTCTTTATTTAGTTTTGTAGCTGAAAGATCAACTGAACGACTTGATTTTAGCGGTTATTTTCTTTTGACCGGAATTGTTTTGCTCCAGTTTATTTCTTCTTGCTTCCATATTTATTCCATTTTTTCACATCATTCGGTATTCTTTCAATGTTAAAAAGTTGTTTTTCCTGTTTTTTTAGAAAGTGTTTTTGTCTTTCTTTGAGCACGGTATGCCTTGGCCGGCGCTTCACTCCGGCAGGGCGGTCAGCGGGATCCGGCGCAAGCGCAGGCGGCACAGAACATTGTTCGTATCCTTCCCGCCGGCGCAATAAGCCAGCAGCAGCGCATCGGGAGTAAAGTGCATGGCAGTGTAACAGAAACCGTGCTCCGGCGAATCTTCGATGCAGAGACGTTTGCCCCAGCTTGTCCCCTGGTCCCGGCTGACTGCCAGAACCAGCGGCGTCCGGCCCAAGCTTCCGGGTTGCGGCCTGAGTGCCGGCAGAGAGCGGTTTTCCGCACGGTCGGTCCGCTCATGGTCATTCCAGGCTAAAAGCAGGCTTTCCGTGCCGGGGATGGTTTTGATTGTAGCGGGAGCGCAGGGCCCCATGAGCGTTGTGGGAACGGCGGGCGACCAATGTTCGCCCCCGTCGCGGCTCCAGGTGGCCCACTGCTGACCGAAATTGGTGCGCATCAGGCCCATGATCCGGCCGTCAGACAGTTCGACGACCCCCGGTTCCTGCAGCGCCAGTCCGCTTAACGCCGGGCTCAGCCAGTCTTTGGCTTCACGCCAGGTACGGCCGTCATCATCGCTCAGGAAGAACATGATCAGCGCCCGCGTATCGATACTGTCGCCGTTTTCCCGGTAAATGGTGCGATGGAGAGCCACCGGCACCACCAGGCGTCCTGAACGGAGCCGGATCACCCGGTCATTATTGAGCACGTAATAACCGGGCGTGGCAGTTAATACCGTCGGGTCAGACCAGGTCAGGCCATGGTCGTAGCTGCGGCGCAGTTCCGGGCGGCAATCGCGCAGACTGTTCTTTTTCGCGTAAAACATGCCCAGACCGCCGTCCTGCAGCGGCAGCAGCGAAACGCTCATTACGTTCATGCCGCCGGTATTGGCAACCAGGATTTTGTCAGCGGCGGACCAGGTGCGGCCGGCATCGTCGCTGAAGCGGCCGGCAATGGCGGCGTGATCGTGGTCGCTGCCGCTGCCCCGGTTGAAACGCGAATAAGCAAATAAGAGGCGACTGGAACCGAGGTCGGCGAAAGCCCCTTCGGAATTGCGGCAATTTTCCGCCGTGGGATCGAGTTGCAAAACAATTTGACCGATCATGATATTTCTCCTTACAGTAATTATTTTCTAAGGGTCAGGCGTTCGCGAGTGACGCCATTGCCGAGTTGTTCGTAACTGAGTTCGTAGGGCGTGTCATGGCACAGCGCTTCGTTGAGAAACTTATTCAGTAGATAAAAGTTTTTATTGATTTCCATGCCCATGCTTCTGAGGTGTTTTTCCATCGGGCATTCGGTAACGAGCAGTTCAAATCGGCCGTCGGCCTGCCGGGTCAGCGTGAATTTGCCGCTTTCCCGTTTCAGAAAGTATTCCTTGAACGCGATCAGTTCACTGCTGTCGCCGGCTTTTAAACGCCGGTTGATTTCCCGGTATACTCCGGTACCGGTAAGGAACATTATTTCCCTTAGGGCGCCGACACCGTAATTTTTGACGATATAATTCGCGGACATGAGGGCGGCGCCGTGAAAATCCTTATGAAGTTCTCCGGTTTCCTGGTAACGCATAGTTTTGATTCCTGATTTATGGCAGTAAATATGATTTTTCCTGTTCAACTGTTTCTTTTATTATTTTGCTGTACTCTTCAGTGATCCGGTAATTGATAATGGTTCTGCAGGTATTGAAAATACCCAGTTCCACCATTATCTGTTTTTGTCCGGCCAGCCAGCAGGGAATGCCTTTGCCGCCGAAAACTTTTGTCATGATTGTATTCATATGGTCTTGTACGGCCTGCGCGTTCTGCAAATCTCCGGCTTTTGCCAGTTTGAATATCTGATTTGCCATGAAACCGTTGAAACAGGCTCCGCCGAACAGAAAACCGTCGTAGCCGGCTGCTGCGTAAGGTACGCTGTCGAACTCATCTCCGTTCAGGGCGAAAAGTGCGTCCTGGCATTTCCGGGTGGCGGCGCAGATCATTTTCCGGGCGGCGGGGTCGCCGGAACTGTCTTTTATCAGGATGACTTTCGGATGCCGGATAATTTCCTCCAGCGTGGCGGTTTCGATCATGACCGATGAATGTTTGCCGCGGTGATAGACTCCGACCGGCAGGGAACTGCTTTCGATGATTTCGATATACTGGTCACGGAGGTATTCCTGACTGGCGTTTATCTGGAAAAACGGCGGCGCGATTACCGCGATATCAACCCCGCTGTCTTCAATGCGTTTGATATTGTCGATAGCGCGCATGGCAGAATTGTCCGTTACCTGGAACGCCAGCAGCATGCGCTCCCGGTTGGCCGTCGCGGTTTCCTTGGCCAGTTCGATCCGCATGGAATCGCTTATCCAGGGGCCTTCCCCGCTGGTGCCGCCGAGAAAAAGGCCCTTGACACCGAGCCGCAAATGGTGTTCCACAAGGCGCGGCACGGCGTCAACATCCAGTTGCAGATCTTCCGTGAACGGGGTAGGCGTAGCCGACCATACCCCGGAAATGTTTTCCCGATTCAATTCTTTCATCTTTCGGTCTTTTGTTTGATTTGTTTAACAAATATAATAAT
>JAQUOK010000347.1 GCA_028717165.1 Victivallaceae bacterium
GTTTGAGTTTATACGGGATGGAAAAGTTCCACATTGGTACGCTGAACAAGTATTTGTCGCCGGAATTGAACTCATTGAAAAGTTTTTCGATTGCCGACCAGCGCACCTGTTCCTTTGGCGAAAAATCTTCTCCGGCGAATATTTTGAATTTGGCGTTTATCGCGAATTCATCGTATTCCGGCATGTCCAGTGTCCACAAATCAATAGTGGTGACTTCGCTGTCCGGGTTTGAGAGCTTATAGGCTTCGATGAATTTTCCGGCGATTTTCCCGGATACGGAGCGTGTTTTCCGCGGGGAACATGCGATATGGATTAATTTTCCGCCCTTCATATTTACCTCAAATATATAATAAATGCCGTAGGACTGTAAAAAAAAGTATAATCGGGAACACGGCAACCTGACTCAGATTAGATTCTGCTGCTGCTGGAGTTTGACTGAGAAAACCGCCAGGCCGCTGGCAAGATTTTCGTTATGGCAGACGACGTCGGGAGGTGTTTTGAGCTTAAGCATGGAGAAATTCCAGATTCCCTTTATCCCGGCTTCGATCAGGACATCGGCGACTTCCTGGGCGGACTGCCACGGGACGGTTATTATCCCCACTTTTATGTCCATCCGCCTGGCCAGCTCTTTCAATTCCGACAGATGATAGATTTTTTTGCCGTGAATCGTTTTGCCGACACGGGCGGGGTCAACATCAAAACCGGCTACGATTTTCAGTCCGTTTTCCTCGAAAGGCTTGTGCCCGAGCAGGGCGGAACCCAGCGCACCGGTACCGACCAGGAACGCTTTATCGACTTTATTCCAGCCCAAAAAACTTTCTATTGCCTTTATCAGGTCGTCCAAACAATATCCGGTACGGGGTTTGCCGGGTATTCCCATAAGCACCAGGTCCTTCCGCACCAGTATCGGTTTAAAGTCAAGCTCATTTATAAGCGCGGTTGTTGAGACGTATTCCTCACCTTCAGACTTCAGGCGTTTGAGAATATGCAGATAAGTCGGCAGACGTTTTATCGTGGGCAAACGCAGTATTTTATTGTTATGTCCCTGATCTTCAGTGCTTTCAATCATATTTTTTATTCCTGCAAAATTTTAGGTGAGAAAATATACCTTTTTCTCCACTCTGTCACAATAGCCGTGAAAATGCAATATTCAAGGCAGCAACAAGCTAAATTCAGAGAAATGTTTATTCATCGTTACGGAAGGAACGGAATTTTCCCGGCGTTGTTCCGAAATATTTTTTGAATGCCTTGATGAAATAATTGCTGCTTGTAAAACCGCACTGGTCTGCGACTTTCTCGACCGGGAGATCATAATTTTTCAGAATGAATTCAGCTTTTTCCATGCGCAACTGGTTTAAATAGGCATTAAAATCCGTTCCCGTATTTTCTTTGAAAATTCTGGACAGGGATGACGGATTTATTTTCAGTTCCGCGCTTATGGAAGCGCGGTTTACCGGCGTGTGATAAGCTTGCTGAGTATATTCCATGATCCTTTTCAGGGTTCTCTCTGCTCTGGTCAGCGGCGGCGAAAGCTCATGTTCAACGTCTTCAATTACCTGGTATGCAAGCGCTTTGATCAGAGGAACGGCCCTTCTCTGACGGTCAGTATCTTTTTCAAACATAATCCTGTTCAGGCCGTCCAGTATTTTCCGGGCAATCTCCTGAGGTCCTTTTGTGGTATGGTACCAGGGATTATACAATATTCTGCCGTAACTTAATTCTCCATATACCAGCCTGATATATGATTCCATAAACACAACTGAAATACCGCGCACATGCGGGTTATCTTTGGTAACCCAGGCCCAGCCGTTGCGCCCGGTGAAAAGCGCCTTACCCGGCAATAGTTGACGTTTGCCGATTTTTCCGTCATACGCCGCAATGACGGAACTTGCGCCGGCAACGGAAAAAGTCATCCTGGACATAAAATTCAGCGGCACCGATATTTCCGGCAGCGGTTCCGCATAGCCGAAATACACTTCATTTAAATCATCCGCTGTCAAGACCTGTTTGAGATAGTTCAGCAGCAGTTCCCGGTTGTCATGATTTTCATTCATATCGCATAAATATTATATTTTTACCATCAATAAAATATAAAACGTTATATTTTTGCTATTAATAAAACATTTTTACTATTGATTGTCAAGCTGTAAAGAATTATTATAATAATAGGCTCTTGCGAAATGCAAAGTGGTTTGCGTTTTCCAGACGCAATTAACAAGGCCGCTTTGCTTTTTGCGCGCGGAGAGCGCGAGCCGCTGGTTCCGCAATTAGTGATTTTATTGCAAAACTCGTATTTCGCACGACCCTATATAAAACAGAATTTAAAGGAGAAAAACAAAAATGAAAATAGCACGTATTCCGGTATTAACCTATACTCCCGGGAAATTGGAGTATTTTTGTTTCATTCGCGGCGGTGTTGGCGCGGACTATCATCAGGGGCCGGATTTTTATCAATTTCCAGATGGGGACCTCATGATGACTTGGTGGGCCTATGATTATGAGGAATGCTCCAGTGATTGTGTTACTTTATATTCCATATCAAAAGACCGTGGATTAAGTTGGTCTGGTCCGCAGGTATATTTTGCAGACCGTGTCGGGGGAGTCGGAGTTTTTCACCGCCTGCGCCTGCGGGAAAGCAACAAAGTGCTGCGGTTCCATGCTAAGACCGTACGGGACGAAATAAAAATTGATGAAAAACGAAATATTATCACCGCAGGATGTAACTATTTCAAGTCCAAGACAAGGTTTTTCCTGCAGCGCTCATTGGATGGGGGACGGACATTTGATTATGGCGAGGAATTGCCTTATCAGAAAATTACCGGCGGCAAAGAATTGCCGGAAATAGGATGTTATGGCGCTGTTCACGGAGCTGTTCAATTGGGGAACGGACGCATCGTGGCGGTATTTTATTATCTTGATCCGGAACGGTCAGACGCAAAAGAACAAA
Organism: Victivallaceae bacterium; assembly: GCA_028717165.1. Taxonomy (GTDB): domain Bacteria; phylum Verrucomicrobiota; class Lentisphaeria; order Victivallales; family Victivallaceae; genus JAHOYW01. Next base: position 2,948 of record JAQUOK010000347.1, read on the forward strand.
AATGGGAGTCCCAACATTATAAAGCTGCCTGTCTGTTATCCGATGACGAAGGCTGTTCCTGGAAACACGGCGGAGAAATAGAAGTAGATACTCCTCGCGGCGTTATGGAACCGCAATTTATTGAAACTTCTCCGAACCGGATTTTCTGTCTTTTCCGCACCAAAGGCGGTTACCTCTATCAAACTGTTTCAGAAAATGGCGGCGAAAGCTGGTCGTCGTCCGAGCCGTCGGCATTGCCGTCCCCTGAATCGATGGCCCGGATGATCAGGCTTCGCAATGGAAACCTTTTAGTGGTCTGGAACAATGTGTCATCGACAACTCAGCAGCCGCGGCATCCGCTTTCGGCGGTAATTTCCAGGGATAATGGTAAATCCTGGGACAATCCCAGAATTATTGCCGATGAGTCAGGGAGAAACCAGCTTAGCAATCATAATCTCATCCAGCTTGACGACGGACGGATTTTACTGGGAATTTCCCATTATCATGCAACCCGTCCCTTTACCGGTGATTTGGATATCGCTATCTTTGATGAAAAATGGCTTTCATGAACAATGGAAAAATCAAATGACAAAAGTTAACAACCACCCCTCAAAGGGGTGGTTGTTAACTTGATTTCAGCTCAAGCTGCTGTCGCAAGTCTTTTTTCTTCTGCCTGGCCTCTGCCATCATTTTTGCCAACAGATGTAAGTTGTGAGTCAGCACGGCCCAGCCGGTATAACGTCGCTTTGTTTCAAAATCACGATTTTTCAGACTCGGACCGACAAAACGTTTAACTGCCGCAATACGTCCTTCGGTTTGACTGCGGCGTTTCTGATTCGGCTGAAAATCTGCATCTTCTTCCCGGCGCATGCTGTATTCTTCCGATGATTTCTGGCAAATCAGCAACTTTATCCTCGTAAAGATGCCAGTCAACAATAAAGCCATCGGCTTGTTCGGCAATGAATAATTCGTTGCCGAATTCAACTTCCGCTCCGGCCTTTCCCCGGACAATAACTGCCGCCGAGGAATCATACAAGCTGATAATCTTTTCTTCGGGATCGAGTTTTTCGCCTGAAATGATCCGTTTATGAGCTTGAGCGATTGCCGCAGGGAGCTGTTCCAATATGTTCTCAATACGCCCGATTATCCGGGCTGCTTCTTTTTCGCTCAAATCAGTTTTATCGCGCCTGGTTTTTAGTAAATCGAGGTAACGCTGTCCATGCGGCTTGACAATCTTGCCAGTTTTTTTCATGCGGCGCAGTGTGTCTTTGCGTTTTTTTTACTGCGTCCTTACGGCGTCTGCTGTTGGCCATTTCCATGCTCAAGGAATTGATTTTACTGAGAAACGTTTGGAGCAATGCGGTGTTTCAGGCCATGCCGCCGCATACAAAGAATGCTCTTGACAAGCGTCCTGACCGCATCGCGCAGCAGTATCCAGTCAACCGGGAAATGGATATTCGCTTTCAGACAGGTCGCGTCCATCCATAGCGTCCGGTCATCAAGCGCCTGGTCAAGCCCGTACTTTTCCATGTTTTCAGATGCCGTAAACTCGCGCCGGAGCATATCATTGATTTCGGTCAGGAAATCTTCCGGCACGATTGAGGTGTAATTGTTTATGCGGGTTTTGCCGGGGCATTTCGCGCTGATGAAGTCTCCGGCAAACAGAAAGG
>JAQUOK010000348.1 GCA_028717165.1 Victivallaceae bacterium
GTTTTCGCATTCGGGTAAAAAAGGTAATTCGCCATATATGGATTTGTCTTTGATCATGATATTTCGCTCCCTGCGTTTTTTTATTGTTTTGCGCTCTTAGAATAGGATAAAGTCGTATTCCAGCCGGAAAAGCAGTCAAATGCCTGTTTGGGACATTTATCCAGCGGAAGCAGTTTTTCATTGCTGTTATCCATGTCATAAATAAGCAGTTTGAGTTCCTTCCTGCGCTGTTCCTGGTTGATAAAAAGACAGAATTCGGCCAGGGTCAGCGGGCCGATATTGCCGAGCCAGGCTCCCAGGGCGTAAAATCTCAAATCCAGCCATATCCACTGGTTTAAACGTTCGTCAAAGATTTCCGGTACTCCATGGCTGGAACCTCCTTGTATTTGCAGGTTCATTTCTCCGCATTTTCCGGAAGCATTCCCGGCAGAATAAATTTCACTCAGCGCGATGTGCCTGGCCGGTATTTCCAAAGCATTGCAGGCGTGAACGAAAATAGTCGTAAAATTGCTGCAATGTCCTTTATCCTTGCCGGAAATCATGCGTTCATATTGTTCAAACGGCGGCACTTTCATTTCATCCGACGGGAAGCCGCTGTGCGGCCACAAGTCGTGCATTAAAGTTTTGGCCAGGATTTTTGCTTTGTCGTAATTGGTTTCCGCATCTTTTATAAGCCCGCCCCACTTTTGTAAAGCAAAAGTTTTTTCTTCCTCTGTCGGCCGGGAAATTACCCAGTCATCAACTGAACCCATACCGATATTCAGCCGCGGTCCGGAATTAACAACGATAATGTCCGGGTAACCTTCCATGCTTCGTGATTTATAAAACTCCGACGATAAATAACGGACAAATACGGTTTGAATTTCGGACTTTCTTCCGTCCGTAAAAACCGGTTTCAGCAAAAATATCTTTTCCTGCATCTGCGTGTTGTCGATAAAACGGTCTGCAACTATGGCGTTATTCCGGGGAAGTCTTTGAAACTCCTCACTCCCGGAAAGGTGATAATCCGCAAATGGAACCCAGCCATCATATGACCGGGATACCGTGAAACAGAGAAAATGAGAAAAAGTATCGATGAGTGAAGCTAAAGTAATCCTTATTCCTTTTTCTGTTCCCGGCAATTTCTTTATCGATTTGATCATAATAATTTCCCGGCCATAATAAATATCCTGATAATTTTTTTTGAAATTCGAAACGAAAACCTTTATTTTCGGCGCTGACATTTTTTCTTTTCCTGTTTCTTGATTTATGCTTTTCCAGGTGTTACTTTACACCTGTAATGTTAACTGCTAATTATAATATTCGTCTTTACACGTGTCAACAGGAAAAGGACAAAAAAGCGGAAATTTTATGAAAAAAGTGCCGTCGAAAACATCAGATATTGCCGAGCATCTGGGAATTTCCCGTGCTACCGTTTCTTACGTTTTGAACGATAAATGGCGTGAACGCGGCATTTCCGAAGCGACCGCCGGGAAAATACTCGATTATGTCCGGAAAACCGGTTTTCTGCCCAATCCGGCAAGTTTGGCGCTCAAGGGCAAGCAAGTCAAGGAAATCGCGGTTCTCGTCCCTCCGGACGCTCTGGAACACCAGAAGCGGGCCTTTTTTTCCCTGCTCAACCTCCTTGAACAGAAGCGGAAAAGCTACATGATACTTCCGCTGACCGAAGATCAGCTTGCCGAAACCGCGCATTTTATCAGGATGTATCGCATCCGGAATATTATTGCGGTAATTATGCCGGTCAACTGGGATTTTACCACTAAATGGCATCGTCTTTTCGGGAATTTTGCCGAAGTCAACTGTTTGTTTTATGATTTCCCGTTCGAGCGGATGGCGATAAATGAATTGTTGATTTCTCCAGGAAGCGCCGCCGCGGGTATTGACCGCAACAAGGCAATTTTTTCGGCGCTTGAATATATGCTTTCTCAAGGGTACAGAAATATTGTGCTGCCGTTGTGGCTTTATAATAAATTTCTGACGCCGGATTTTGTCGCTACTTGCGGAGCCGGAGTAAAATTCCTGAATTACCGGAACAGTTCCGCTCCGGACCTGCTTTTTGAAAACGGCAACTTCATCGCGGAACAATTGCCGGAGATCAGAAAAAAGATAAACGGACCTCTGGCGGTTTACATTCACGACGACCTGACTTCGGCTGCGGCCATGACGCGGCTTATCCGGGACGGTTTTTCAATACCGGATGATTTTGCCATCCTTTCCTGGGACGGCCTGCCGGAAAGCAATTATTTCATAAAGCCGTTGTCGACCTGTGTGATCCCCCATGAAAAAATGCTGGATATCGCCATAAAATGGATTGACGGCTTCCCGTTCCGCAGCCGGAAAATTATTTTAGACGTTGAGATCAGACGAGGCGAAACCCTGCCGAAAGTCAATTGCAAAGCCGGCGCCGCTAAAATCTGAATTCAAAAATTTACCTTAGCAAAGTGAAATTCTGCCGCGATATATCCTTGAAATTATTTCCTGAGCTGTTATGTTAGTTTGAATCCGATAACAAACTAAGAGGAAATAATAATGTTTATTGATATTCATGGGCATGCCTATCTTTATCCTTCGCCGCCGCAGGACGGGAAAACGCAGTTTCCCCAGCCGGAAGAACTCATTGCCCGGCATGACGAACTGGGTATTGAATGCGCTATCCTTCAGCCGCTGATCGGCCCGGAAGTCTATCTGCCGCAGTCAAATGAGGAAATCCTTGAGATGTGCCGGCGTTATCCCGGACGTTTTCTGCCGGCCTGCAATATTGATCCGCGCGCTATCCGCAACAGCGTTAAAACGGATTTTTCCGTCTGGCTGGACTGGTATAAGGAACACGGCTGCATATTGATCGGGGAATTTATGCCGAATCTGCCGTTTTTGCATCCTTTGGTGCAGAACTTCTTTGAATATGCGCAGCGTTCCGGTTTGCCGCTGACTTTTGATATTTCCGACCGGATCGGCGGCGACTACGGCCTTTATGACGATCCCGGCCTGCCGCAATTGGCAAAAAGCCTCGGCTTCTTTCCAAAACTGAAAATATTCGGTCACGGCCCGGCTTTCTGGGCTGAAATCGGCCGGCTTGAAATTCCTGCCGACCGAGGCGGCTATCCCCGTTATCCGATCAAGGAAGAAGGTGTGGTTCCGAAAATGTTCCGCCGTTACGAAAATTTATGGGGTGATCTTTCCGCGGGAAGCGGTTATTATGCTTTGGCGCGCGATCCCGAATACGCTGCCGGTTTCCTGGCCGAGTTTCAGGACAGACTGTGTTTCGGTACGGATATATGTTCTATGAAGGCGGATGCTCCAATAGTAAAATTCCTTGTCGGTCTTAAGGAAAACGGTAAAATTTCACCGGAAGTGTTCAATAAAATAGCCAGGAACAATGCAATAAAATTATTCAAATTGCCGTTACCGTTGAGCTGAACCGGGCAGAAACCGTTCGGCTGATGAATTTCAATTGTTAGAGTTCTGTTAGAAGCTTTCCTTTGCCCTTGTGTTAGATTGTCGTTAGGGCTATATTAAGCTGAAATGCAAAATATCTATAACATAAACATTGTGCATCTGAGCCTGAACCGAAGCTAAGACGCTACAGGAAAATAAGCCGTGAATTCAACAAAAAGACATGGAAAGTAAACATTGTAATGAAAAACCTATTCAACGTTTCAGCATTAGCCGTTATCGCCGCAGTGGTTCTGACTGCCTGTTCTAAAAACAAAAATGAACACCTGGCGGTGGATCAGATAAATGTGCTGCAGGGAGCGGAACAATGTGCATTGCCGGGTGAGGATTTTGAAAAAACTCTGCGGCTTGAACTCCTCGGCAGACAGGAATCAGGTTTGTTGTTCGCTAAAGGCGAACGTCCCCCGGTAAGTAACGTTACTGTCCTTTTTGTTCCGATTGACGGGTCGGACCTGCAGCTTTCCTCAGCTTCTGCTGTTTCTGACGCCGGCGGTTCCGTTAGCGTCAAGGTAAAAGCCGGGCGTAAAATCGGCGATCAGTACCTGAAAATAATCGCCGGCAGAAAAAACGCTGTCGTACGCTTTGTAACCGGATTAGCGATCAGCGGCGATAACCAGGAATGCACTACCGGGCAGTTAATGCCGGAACCGTTGCAGGTTAAAATTCTCGGGCCTGACGGAAAAATTGTCAAAGGGGTTCCGGTTTATTTCAGTTTGACCTCTGAGCCCCATAAAAGCAAAGCAAAACTTCAGAAAAGCTGTGTCGTGACCGATGAGGAGGGAATTGCCGAGAACAACCTGAAACTCGGCAGCAAGACCGGGGAATACAATATCAGTGTGGAAGTGGCTGACGCCCAGAACAATTATCATATCCGCGGCGTCAATGTCCGGGAACTGGGCTTGAACTTCTGGGCGGTAATCGTGAATGTTCTCGGCGGTCTGGCAATATTTATCTTCGGGATGAAGCAGATGAGCGACGGTTTGCAGAAAGTCGCCGGCGAAAAGATGAAACAGATACTGCATTTCTTTACCAGCAACCGTTTTGTGGCGGTTCTTGCCGGGACTTTGATAACTGCGGTGATCCAGTCTTCAAGCGCAACTACCGTGATGGTGATCGGTTTTGTTAATGCCGGCCTGCTGAACC
>JAQUOK010000349.1 GCA_028717165.1 Victivallaceae bacterium
AAAATGCCGCAGCGCAAATAGAAAATGCATTGCGGGGATGTTTTTACGGAGAAATTGTTACGCACGAACAAAAGTTAAAAGTTCTGTCGTTAAGAGAATGGGAGAATATATTAAAATCAGTTAACCGGTTGACATCCAAAACGGAAAAAATATTTTCTACCCATGATGAGACAGCTTTATATTTGAGGAAGAAAAGGCATAATTATATTATCAAATCGACAGTAAACGGAAAAAACATAAATTTCACCATGAAAAGAAAAATAAAATCTCATCTGAAAATATCCGTATTCAAAGAAGAAGATGGACAGATAACAAGAGAATTTGTATAAAACGGCAGGGAATAATCATGACGGAAATATTTTTTGATATTCAGGTTGATTGTGAAGCAACACAACATGCCATAGCCAACCCGGGGCTAGGCAAAAAGGCTATTATGGGGCTCGGGGAAATAATGGTCGAAACCGGCACTAAAGGTTCTTTCATGGTAATTCCTTCAGACATGCGGGCTCATGCCGCTATTTACCGGGAACTGGAGCAGCAGGGACATGAAATCGGCCTGCATGTGCATCCTGCTGATCAGGGCTATGAGGAATTTCTCGGCGTTTACGGTTTTGACATGCAGGTGAAAATATTAAAGGAGGCCGTTGCCGTTTTTTCCGACTGCATGGGCCGGGTACCGCTTTCCTTCACTCCGGGTTACGGTTCGGCAAACGACAGCACTTTTCCCGCTTTGGAAGCGCTGGGCCTGAAACAGGGGCTGGTTTCCGTTCCGACACGGGATTTGCCGGAATGTGCGTGCGTATGGGGGCACTCACCGCTGGGCTGTCATTACCCGCACCGTTATAACCGCTGCCTGACCGGGAATGTGGATTTTGTCGATGTACCGGCGACAATTGATCCTGAATCCAGAATGTGGGGTGGGAAACATCCTCTGGATCTGCGGGTGGAACTTGTAGATGCGAAGAATCACTATTATACTATAGAAAAGGCGCTCAGGCGGCAGTTGGCGGAAGATAGCCCGGTAAAATATATCAAGACGGCAACGCATAATACTTATGACTATGCTGATAAAAACAATTTCAGGCGCGAAACTTTGTACGCCATAATCAAAGCCGCGGAAAAGATATGCGACCTGAATGAATGTAAATTAATTCCCGCGAATACGGCGGAAATTGCCGCGGCGTACCGGAAAAAAGTTCCCCTTCCCATAGGCGGGCAAAAACTCGAACTTGACACAAGAGGGAGGCTGTAAATATGCGGATAGACGCTTACTGCGTTATTGGCCGGGAAAGGGAATACGATCTCGGTCCCGAAGTCCTGCTGAGAGAAATGGACGCTGCCGGGGTCGATATGGCGCTTATCGCGCCGGTGGACAGTTGTCTGGCCGTGGCCAACCGGGAAGGCAATGATCTGTTGCTGGAAATTTTCGGGAAAAATCCAAAACGCTTTATCCCGGCATGTACGGTCAATCCCTGGTATCAGTCAGGCGCCATAGAAGAATTTTCCAGAGCCGTCCGCCATGGCGCCCGCATGCTGGTTCTGCATCCTTTCATCCAGGGATTCCAGGCTAATGACGAACTGGTTTTCCCGATACTGGAAAAAGCCTTGACGCTGGAAACGCCGGTTTATATTCATACGGGGCCTCCCGGTAATGCCACTCCCTGGCAGATTGTCGATCTGGCGGAACGTTTTCCCGGGCTTTCCCTGATAATGGGACATTGCGGAGCAACCGATTTCTGGAATGACGTCATCGCGGCGGGAAAGGCAGCGCCCGATATTTATCTTGAAGCCTCGCTGGCCCGGCCGTTTGCTTTCGCCGGTTACCTGCAGGCACTGGGCGGAAACCGGGGTATAATGGGGTCTTTCGCCCCGCTTAATGCGCTGGGGTTCGAGTGGGAACAGATGCGCCGCGTCCTGCCGGAGGGAAAATGGGCGGACGTTTACGGCAATAACCTTAAAAAACTGCTGGAAAAACGAGGTGACTTATGATTATTGACTGCCACACTCACTGGGGAGGGTGCTGGGAAAGACGCGATCATGGTTCCCCGGAACAGTGGTTGAAAATACTTGACCGCCATTCCGTCGACAGGGCTTGGCTGATGTGCGAAGAAGGACTGATGCGTTCAGACCGGTGCATTGAGGACAATAACCGGATCGCCCGGATAGCGCGGCAATATCCCGACCGTTTTGTGCCATTCGGTTCGGTCTGGCCGCAGCAGGGCGAACAGGCCATAGCGGAAGTAAAACGCGGAGTCGAAACTTTGGGCATGAAAGGCCTGAAATTTCATCCATGGATACAGGGTTTCAGTACCGCTGATGAAACTTTTGGGAAAATTTGCCAACTGGCCGGGGAATTCAAAATACCGGTCGTTTTTCATGACGGAACCCCGCCCTACTCTCTGGCCGAACAGGTTGCCGGGCTCGCGCGCCGCTTTCCAGCGACCAGAATAATTCTCGGCCACTCGGGGATTTTATGGAACTGGCGAAGCGCGCTGGCCGCCGCGAAGCTGCCTAATATTTATCTTTGCCTTTGCGGACCGACCATGCGCGCAATTGAAATTATCTGTAAAAATGTTTCGCCGGAAAAACTGTTATGGGGATCCGATTTCGGTTTCGGTTTTGCTGACACAATTTCCTATCGGCTGGACTTATTGTCTGAAGCTGGGATCACGTCCGGACTGCGCTTGCAGATCCTGGATAAAAATCCCCGGAGTATATTTTCAGAAAGAATTTAAAAGGTATTGTTCATGCAAAAAATCATCAGGATTGCATTTTTCAGGAGCATGCCGGATATCCGGGAAATCTGCCGATTTTTTTTTACGTCTGGAGCCATAGGGTTACATAAAGCTATTAAAGGCTAAGGACTTGATGTCTGGCAAAAATGTGAAATGAACACTTTCCGATAAATATTATGGGAGTTTCAGTAAAAACTGGTTTTAATATTTTTGTTAGTTTATTTATTTGAATTGGTACAGAGGAAATTAACAACATGGATTATTTAGTATTAGAAGGTTCACCGTACCGGATAGGTATGCAAAAAGCAAAATTCGACGGAAATTATCTGGATAAGGTCATGGAATATTATGATAAAGAAAAAAATCCTCAATTTGATGAGTGGATAAAAACCAAAGCTATTCCTTATGTTGAAAAAGAATGGCCGGATATGAATGAGGAAATTAAAGGCTACATAGATGTCTCTGGTTATAGTAAAAACTTTTTTTTCAAATATATTTTTTCCCAGGTAAAATGTCAATTTAGTTGTACTAATATTGTTTTATATACGGAAGATGCAGGGTTTGTCTGTGCCAAGAATACTGATCTAAACTATTTTGAGTCCCCGAACATTTTTTTTTATCATTACAAGCCAAATAACGGTTATGAATTTTTCTGTTATGATTATAAAGCAAGTTTCGGCGGTCAGGGAATGAACAGTATCGGTTTTTGTCAAGGAGGCACTTCCCAGAGCGGTATTGTTGAAAGGCCAGGGAAAATGCCTGAAGTAGGAAGTCCGAGTGTTTTTATTGGCCGCCACAACATTCAGTTTGCAGCCAGAGCGAATGATGCTTCTGACAATTGGAAAAAACATCCATTTTTCGATAAAGGAGGAGCCGCCATCAATTTGGATGCTAGCGGAAAAAGTTTCCATATTAACAGAAGCATGACTATTTGCGATATCAAAGAAAATACGCAGTTTCCTGTCTACTGCAGCGGTTTTTGGAATATTGACAACTATCATTGGCAAAAGAATTTCAATGAAATATTGAAATGGGGAAAAGCAGTCCAGTTATATGCGGAAAAATTTTTCAGGGGAAAACAGAAATATTATCTGCAGGATTTAGTTGATTTTTTACGTTCGCATGGTCCAGACTGGGCGGAATATGGACAATGGTGTCGACATTATCCGGAAGATAAGCATTTATGTACGGTAGTAAGTCATATTTGTATTCCGGCACAAAAAACGGTCTTGTATTGCCACGGGAATCCATGTGAGAATCTATATAAAGAATTTTCGTTTAATGATAATGACTAAATGTATTGACAAATGACATTATTTACAATAAAGGGATGGCGCTCAAGGAAATCTGTTATCCCGTAAGAAAAACTCCAGCCTTGGTAAACCAATATCTTTACTTGATTGAAAAATATAAGGACTGCGGATATATTCTCGAACGTTTGCAAAATCTCGAAATAAAGATCGACTCCTTCATTGAACGACAAATGCAGGAGGCATGACAAATACCACCCTGGACAGATGCCGTTATTTCTACTTATTCGCCTCAAAATTTCGGTTCTGAGTTTTTTTTCTGTTCTCCTTTAAGGGCAGTTAAGCAGGCTAAGCTAGTACTAGTCGAAGGCCGGGTTAAAATGCCGTCGTCAAAAGCCGGATCTATGACGGTAAAATCTATAAAATTACCGGCTTAATCCCCGGCAGGTCGAAAACGGAAATATCTTTACTGGCGCATATATAGAGCCTGTCCGGAAAATCGGGATTTTTGCCTGTCACCATGCCGCCCCCAAATTTGACTCGAGGAATTTCTGTTCAGGAGTATAAAAAATTCCGAAACCGCCCAATTTTATTCGTTTTTCGGTGAA
>JAQUOK010000350.1 GCA_028717165.1 Victivallaceae bacterium
GACCTTATGTCCCGGTCTGCAGTTGATGAAAGTGTGGGAACAGATCAACAAACTCGATTCCGAGCTGGAGGAATCTCTGCCCTACGCTTATGATTCCCGGCTGGGCTATCTGACTTCCTGTCCGACCAATGTCGGAACCGGCATGCGGGCGTCCGTCATGCTGCACCTGCCCGGCCTGGTGCTTTCCGGTAAAATCAACGCGGCAATCCAGGGAGTAAACAAACTGGGACTCGCCGTGCGCGGTATTTTCGGGGAAGGCACCGACAACCGGGGCAACCTTTTTCAGATATCCAACCAGAGCACTCTGGGAGAATCGGAACCCCAGATCATCGAGCGTCTGAATACTGTTATCACCCAGATAATTTCACATGAAAAAAGCTGCCGCAACAGCCTTCTTGCCGACAAGAAATACTTTCTGCTTGACCACGTCGGGCGCTCCTACGGCATACTGCGCCACGCTTACACCCTGTCAAGCGAAGAAGCTTTGAATTCGCTTTCCGATCTCCGCATCGGCGTGGATATGGATATGTTCAATTCGGTGGACCTGCACACCGTCAATAAGCTGTTTCTGACGATAAATCCGGCCCATCTTCAGAAATTTGCCCAGAAAGAACTCAGTTCCCAGGAACGGGATATTTTCCGCGCCGCCTATGTCCGGAAACAACTTAAGGATGCCGATCATAAGAATTGAACCTGAAACCATGAAAACCAACACTAATTATTGGCGGAGAAAATAATTTGGAAAACGTCTATGCCGTTTCATTAGCATTTCTGGAAATGACCTTTACTTTCGTCACCCTGGCCTTGCTCCACAGCCAGCGCAAGACTATCGGAAGCAGCGTTTTCTATATATCCGTCGGCTTATTGTTCCTGTTCACCCAGTTCGTCAGCGCAGCGGCAATAAAAGTAAGCGTCGGAGTTTACGACCTTGAATTTTACCTCGGACATACGGCATTGTTTCTGCCCTATCTGGCGGCGCTGCTTCTGGTTTACCTGACCGAGGGAACGCTGGCGGCGCAGCGGATGATTGTCGGGGTGATTATCGCTTTCGGCATGTTCTTCTATCTGGTAACCCTGACCCGGCTGCAGTGCGACTGGATGGGCTTCGCCATTTCCCAGGGGATAGCCGCCGATTCCCTCCAGTATCTTCTGAACGCGGCGCGGACTTCCATTACCGGCGCTACCCTTGCGCAGATCCTTGACCTGTTCCTGCTGGCGATAATCTTTCAGCGCCTGAGAAATGCCAGATGCAGTCTGTTCGTCTGCGTACTCGGCGCCCTGATCTGTACCTGCATTATCGATTCTTTCGTTTACCTGGCGGTTACCGGCTGGAGCCAGAGTTACTGGTGGGTGCATATAAATAATTCTTTCTTCATAAAAGCAGTCGCTTCCATCTGGCTGGCTATATTGATCACCATTTACATGCACAAAATCGAAGCAAACGTCGATGTTCAGAAACGCAGTTCATTTGAGATAGTCTTCGCTTTCTTCGGCGGCTACGGCAAGGCGAAAGCCCTGGAACGGGATTTGCGTGAATGGGAAGGCCGCTACCGAATGGTGGTCGAAAACGCCAGCGAAGCGATTTTCCTGCTTGACGACACCGGCCATATCATCGACGCCAACCTGGCCGCGGTCGAAGCCATGAATTCCACCGACGTCAGTGAAGTCCTCGGTATAAAGCTGCTCGCTATCCTGGAGGACGAAAAAGGCGCCCCGGTAAAAGCGCTGGTTGAATATTCCAATCCTTTCGGTCTTGAAGAAGAAGCGAAAATCATCCGCTTCAACGCTTTTATCGGCAAAGGGCCGCTGCGCAAAAACCTCAATATCGCCCTTTCGGCCCTGAATTTCGAAAATGAAATAATGCTGCTGGTGCTTGCCCGCGACGTCACCGAGGAAAACCGGCTGGCGCAGGAAAAAGCTAAATTAGCCGACCAGCTCGCCCATTCTCAACGCCTCGAAGCCGTAGGCAAACTCGCCGGCGGCATTGCGCATGATTTCAATAATTACATTCACGCCATATTGGGACATCTGGATCTGGTAAGAATGCTTTACGACACCAATGACCAGGCTATCGACAAGCATCTGGAAAAAATCGGGGAAATATCCGAACAGGCCGGCGAATTGACCAGCAAACTCCTCGGATTCGCCCGTAAAGGAAAATATCAGGAAACGAACGTTGACCTGAACAAACTGGTTGAAAGGGCGGTTGATCTTTTCATGCCGCAAAGCAAACGACGGCTTGACTTGAAACTCAGTCTCCAGGACGAACCGATGATCGTCCGCGGCGACAGTATCCAGCTTCAGCAGGTTCTGCTTAACCTCATGCTCAACGCCATGGACGCCATGAAGGATCTGGAAGAGGAAAGAAAACTGCTGCTGGTAGTTGACTATGCCGTCAATTGCCGGATGAAACTGCTGCCGCCCAGTTCCGCCACCGATATAAATTCATTCTATGTAATCTGCGTGAAAGATAACGGCTGCGGCATCGATCCCGATACCATGAAACACATTTTCGACCCGTTCTTTACCACCAAACCGATCGGCGAAGGAACCGGTATGGGACTTTCAATGGTATACGGAACCATAACCAACCACCACGGCTGGGTACAGGTGAAAAGCAAGGTCGGCAAAGGCACCAATTTCTACCTTTTCCTGCCGAAAGCAAAGTAGACGGTCAGTACAGCGCTTTTACAGTTTCGCGCCTGAGCAGGCATACCGGCACGGCAAGCTGATAGGGCGGTTTACCTGCGGCAGTATGTTTTATCGCCTCTATGAGTTTTTCGGCAAAAAGCTCCTCGCACAAGTCAACCGTGGTAAAGGCGGGCTGAGCGAATCTCCCCCAATACAGGTTATCGGTTCCAATCAGGCTCACATGTTCAGGGACAGTCAAGCCGTTTGCCGCAAAGCCGCGTATTGCCGGAAACATGATATTATCGGCAAAACAGTAAAAAATTGAAGGCAAATTCTTTTGCCTTGAGTGTTCCTTTACGAATTCCTCTATTTTAATGTGGTCGAAAGCCGGAGCCCACTGAAACTTTTCCGGACATTCTCCGCCCGCTGCGCTGAAAGCTTCCACAAATCCGGCAAAGCGGGGAGTAGCCGCACTCGGAAAAATCATTCCGGCAACCCGATGTCCTGTTTCAAAGGCATATTCCGCCGCCAGTTTTCCGGCAGTATAATCGTCACAGAAGACATTGACGCAGCCGCTGTTCCTCCCCCCTTGGCTCAGAATGATTTTCAGGCCGCGCTGAATAAAATATTCGGCGATTGCATTATTACTGCAAATATAAACGTCGATATCCATCGCCTGCAGTTTTCTGAGCTGCGAATATTGTTTTTCGATTGATTCGTCCGGTTTGAACTCGTGCAGGGATAATTCTATTTCCGCTTCAGCCGCTTTCTGCTGCAAATGATTATAGACCCCGGCAAAAAACGAAGTATAAAAATTAAAATACTGGATGTGGGGAGTAAGATAGGCAACCCGCAGCCAGCCCAGCATATTGATTTTCGGGAGTTTACGGTAATTCATCGCAATTGCGGTTTCAATCACTTTTCGGCGGGTATCCTCGCTTATCCCCTGTTCACGCTTGTTCAGAACGAAAGAAACGGTCGAAGCGGAAATTCCCAGCCGTCCGGCAATATCATTAATGGTAGTTTTTTTCGCCATTCGGTAATATAGTCAGTATTTCCCCAGTTTTAAACCTTCATCCACAAAATAACGGTAAGTTTCATAATTGCAATCCGTCGGAATGGAATGATCTGAATGAAGTATGTAGCCGTAACCTACTTTGACCGCCGGAATTTTTTCGTGAAGTTCAGAGCGAACCGCATCAATATCATTGGCTGCCAGATGCCTGGCGTCCATCCCGCCGCAGAAAACCAGTTTATCGCCGAATTCACGTTTCAGTTTCAGCAGGTCCATTCCGGCTTTGACTTCGATCACCTGCAGGCAGTCTACCCCGGATTCGATAATTCCCGGCAGCAGCGGCTCGATATAACCGCATGAATGCATGATCACCGGCAGCCCCAGAGAATGGACGAAGTCAATGGTTTTTTTATGTCCCGGCTGAATCATTTCGCGGTACATGTCCAGAGACATGAAAGGTCGCCCCTTGAATCCCATGTCCTCGTAAAACCAGACGCCGTCCGGTTTGCCTTCTTCGGCGAACAGTATCTCCATGAGATTTATAACAAGCTCGGAATAGGTTTCAACCATGTCTTTTATCCAGTCAGGGTCAAGGCCCATCCCCATCAGCATATATTCATGCCCGCATACCGGATGCATCAGTTCAAAGACATTGGTTCCGCCCAGATAATAAAAACGGCCTTTCCCGGCGGCATCATTCCTGAGCTGTCGATATTCTGCAAAATTGATTCTGTCCCGCCCCGGTCTCAGAAGCGGTTTGATATGTTCTTCCCAGCCTTTCCGGTCCTTAACCAGAAAGTCCACATGTTCCGGCGTGGCGTTATGCAGTTTGTGGCGCCGTAATATTGCGCCGTTTCCGTCCCGCTCCAGAATGGTTTCCTCATCCTCTTCAATAATTTCATTTTCAAAATCAACTTCAGCCTTCATTTTAAGATCGG
>JAQUOK010000351.1 GCA_028717165.1 Victivallaceae bacterium
CATTGTCGGCGACATTGATAAAACACTGCGCCGTCGCGCTGTGCGGATCCGATGTCCGCGCCATGGCGATAGTACCGGCCTTGTTGCTTATCCGGTTCGCGGCCTCGTTTTCGATGGGCTCGTTAGTCGGTTTCTGGTGAAAATTACGGTCAAATCCCCCGCCCTGGATCATGAAATCATCGATCACACGGTGGAAAATCGTATTGGTATAATGCTGTTCGTCAACATATCGTAAAAAATTGGCCGTGGTTAACGGGGCTTCTTTTTCGAAAAGTTCCAGTTTTATATCTCCCATAGAGGTCTTTATAGTAAGCATGGATACGTCTCCTTTTCGTTTATCGGTTAAGGCGTCATTTGTTAAATGTAGTGTAGATGTCGCCATTCTGCAATCCTGCTGAATAAAGAAATACCAAAAAAAATTAAAAAAAAGAAGCGGCGGCGTTTGCAAAAGAAAAAATTGTGAGTATAATAAGAGCTCATTCATTTATTTTGGATGCTCAGGCGGGTTGATAGCTCAGTCGGTAGAGCATCGCCCTTTTAAGGCGGTGGTCCCGGGTTCGAGTCCCGGTCAACCCACCATTTTTATATATTACAGACCGGATTGCTAATCTAGAGAGCTATGGAGATGAACAATGAGTAACGTATGTCACCTTTGCAATAAAGGAAAAGTTTTCGGCGGCAGCATAGTCCGCAAAGGACTGGCTAAAAAAGACGGCGGGATCGGCCTGCACGTGGTAAAAAACAACAAACGCACTTTCAAACCGAATATTCAGAAAGTCAAAATCGTTGAAAACGGTACTGTAAAAACGGTCAAAATGTGCGTGGCCTGTATCCGTACGGGCAACTTTACTAAAGCTTGACTTCAAGCTTCTCAGTAACTGAATACGATTGATTATTGAGTGAGGTTTCTCACTCATTTTTTTTATTGTGTCGGTCAGACAGCCCGACAGCTCAAGCGGCAAAGCGTGCGAGCTGTACGGGAAACACTGCATGTCTGTGTCCGGTAAAAGCAACCCGGTCGGGCGGCGACTAAATTTACAATTTGACTTGAATTGGATATAATCGCAAGTTATTTTAGTTAAAATTGATTTTCAAAAAAGGTAATACTGTTTTATGGAATGGATCCTTCCGGTAATTATATTTTGTTATATACTTACATGCATTGCTGATTTTATACTTGAATTTCTGAATCTGCGTCACATAGAAAAACACGGCTCGGAGATCCCGGATGAATTCAAGGGCGTCATCGAAGTTTCCGACCTGGAAAAAAGCAAAGCCTATACTTTCGCTAATTCCCGTTTCAGGATAATCCACTCCATTTATAACGAAATTATCGCCCTGGTCTTCTTTTTCGGCGGCATCCTGACCTGGTACAACCAGACCCTTTTCGATTACCAGAACCGCTATCACTGGTCTTTCGCTATATGGGGAGTGATTTTTGTGATGCTCCTGAGCTACGCGAAAACCATTCTGAACATTCCGTTCAACCTCTACCAGACTTTCAGTATCGAACGGCGTTTCGGTTTCAACAACATGGGCTTCGTACTCTGGCTCGGGGATCTGATAAAAGGGCTCATTATCTCGACCGTACTTATTTCCATTCTGCTTTTCGGTACCTTCGGCCTGATAAAATTTCTCCCGACCTGGTGGTGGTTCCCGGTATGGGGATTCTTTTTCCTGTTTACCCTGTTCGTGATCTACATCACGCCTTACGTGCTTGATCCGCTGTTCAACAAATTCACCCCGGTCAAGGACGAGGAACTGGCTGAAAATATTATCGCCCTGCTGAAAAAGGCCGGTATTGAGGTCAGCGGCGTTTACACCATGGACGCTTCCAAACGTACCAAACATTCCAATGCGTATTTTACCGGCCTGGGCAGAGTCAAACGGATCGTAATTTTCGATACCCTGGTGGAAAGGCTCTCCAAAGAAGAACTGCTCGGGGTTCTGGCACACGAAGCCGGACACTGCCGCAAAAAACATATCATTAAAAATCTGGCTATTTTTGAAGTTCTTTCGGCTGTCGGCGCCTATATTGCCTTTTTGCTGCTCGAAAGCGATATCCTGGTAAAAATATTCAGAATTCAGACAGAAACATTTTTCGCCAAAATGATGTTCTTGAGTTTCATTGCCGGCATAATCCTGTGGGCGATGCCGCTTTTTTTCAACGCCATATCGCGCCATTATGAAAGACAGGCGGATAAATTCGCCGTCAAACTGATCGGTACCGGCAAACCTTTAGCCGACGCTCTGGTAAAATTGTCGGTGGACAACCTCGCCAATCTCTTTCCGCAGCCGCTTTACGCCTGGTTCAATTATTCTCATCCGCCGATACTTAAACGCATCAAAAGACTGCGGCGCAAATAATATTCTTCAAAAGGGAAACTCCAATTGAATCGGGCCCGCCAGTTCTTCGGGACTCGGGAAATTCGAAACGGTTACGCCCAACAGCCTGACTTTACGTTCGCCCGCCGCGGTTTTCGAGAGCAGTTCAAGGGCGATATTGTAAATGATCCCGGTTTCTTTGGTCAGGCGGGAAAATGACTGGCTCCGGGTTACGGTGCTGAAATCATCGTAGCGAACCTTCAGGGTTACCGTGCGCCCTTCCAGGCCGCAGCGTCTCAGGTGTTTTGATACATCATCGGAAAGTTCATAAATGACTTTCCGGATTTCATGAAGATCGCCGATATCGTCTTCGAATGTCGTTTCTCGCCCTAATGATTTACGCTGCCAGTCGGGGTCTACCGGACTGTTGTCGATGCCGCGCACGATATTGTAATACCACCTGCCGGGTTTGCCGAAGCGCGCGACGAGTTCATCGAGCGTAAAACGCTTTAAATCGCGGCCGTACCTGATCCCGATCCTGTTCAAGGTTTCCGCCGTCACTTTGCCGATACCGAAAAATTTTCCGACCGGCAGTTCATCCAGCAGCGCCTGCGCCTGCTCCGGCAGGATCACGGTCATGCCGTCCGGTTTTCGCATATCCGAAGCTATTTTGGCGAGGAATTTATTATAAGACACCCCGGCGGAAGCGGTCAGCGCGGTTTCATCCTTTATTTTTCGGCGAATCGTTTCAGCGACAATCGTCGCCGAAGGGCAGTTTATTTTATTGGCGGTGACATCCAGATAAGCTTCATCCAGCGACATCGGTTCGACCAGGTCAGTGAATTCGTGAAATATGCCCTGTATCTGTCTGGAAACCTTAACGTATTTGGGCATATCCACGGGGACGAATATGCCGTCCGGACAGAGCCGTCGCGCGGTTGAACCGGGCATTGCTGAACGCACCCCGTAACGGCGCGCTTCGTAGGAACAGGTGCTGACCACGCCGCGTTTATGGAAACCGCCCCCGACGATAACCGGTTTGCCCCGCCATTCGGGATGGTCGCGCTGTTCGATCGACGCGTAAAAAGCGTCCATGTCGATATGTATGATTTTTCTTTTGACTTCAATCATTTGTTGAAAATGAGGCAGAACTAAAATACTTTAATAAAACTTTCAATCTGGCGAGCGTCCCCGCGAACCGTGGCGTCTTTCGCATTTACGGCTCGCGGGGACGCTCGCCCTCCAGGTTTTACATTGTACCGGAGTTTTTTTCTGGAGGGCGAGACTCTGTCGAGCCGTTAGCGTCCCACATCTGCGGCTCACAGGGACGCTCGCCCTTGGAAAACTATAATTCTTCGTAGAGAGTGATCAGCCGTTCAGTGATTTTTTCCCATGAATGTTCTTCCGCTGTTTTTTTCCCGGCTCCGGCAAGCCTGTGTTTCAGATTTTCATCACCGAGCAATTCCAGTATTTTTTCAGCCAGGTCGTCAGTCGAGTTAACATTGAAAATCAAACCGTTTTCATCATGGCTGACGAAAGCCCGCAGCCCGCCTTCACCGCTGCATGCAACCGGCTTGCCTGCCGCCCAGGCTTCCAGCACGACAATGCCGAAAGGCTCGTAAAGACTGGGAAGTACAAAAAGATCGCAGGCTGCATAGGCGTTGACCAAGGTTTTGCTGTCAAACGGCAGATTGGGTATGATGATTACTGAATCATTGAGTTTTCCCGCTTTCGCAAGCACTTTCCGGTAGTATTCCTGATCGTAAACCGTCCCGATCAGCACCAGTTTACAGTCGGGGCGTTTCTGAAGGATTTTTTCAAAGCCGGCAAGCAGCATGGTTTGGTTTTTCTGCGGATTGAACGAAGCGACGCACAGGATTATCTTTGCGTCTCCAAGTTTATATTCGTTCCTGAAACTCCCGGCGTCGCCGGAAGCGAAATATGCCATATTGACGCCGTTCCCCAGGTAAAGTACTTTCTTATCCGGATATTTTTCCGCCAGCAGTTCCTGTTCTCTCCGGCTGACGCAAATAATCGCCGCCGCGTCCTTTTCGACTTTATCGGCGCGCAAAACGAGATCAAATATTCTGCCCCAGTTGAAACTGCCCTTCAGAGGGGCGGTAAGCTCCTGCAATTGTTTTTCCGGCATTTCCAGCAGTCCCCCGTGAATACTGAGCACATAGGGAAAACCCCGGAATTTAGAAGCCAGACGGACAAAAGCGCCCAGGCGTCCGCCG
>JAQUOK010000352.1 GCA_028717165.1 Victivallaceae bacterium
ACACGATATTGACCTACAGCAATCCGTTAAAAGCGGTCGAGTACTATCAGAGTTCCTGGAAAGAAATTGACCTGGTGATCATGGATATGATCATGCCCAGAATAAGCGGTTATGACATGATAAAACGTTTCGAAAAAATAAATTCTGAAGTCAGAATAGTCATATCGAGCGCATACAGTGACGAAAAGGATATTCAGGAATTACTTAAAAACAATAAGCGTATCGTAGGATTTCATAAAAAACCATTTGATCTGATAACGTTCGCAAACAACATCTCCACCATATTAAAAGAGGAAGTTTAACCATGTTTTTAAATAATGAAGAGGAAAATGTAATGAGCAGTTACCGTATTTTACTTGTAGACGATGAAGAAAACTTGACAAAATGCCTTGAACTGGTTCTGTCTATCGAAGGCCATACTGTAATAACCGCCAACAGCGGAGAAAAAGCTTTAGAGCTCATAAAAGAAATATATGAAGGCGGAGAAAAAATAGACCTGCTCATTACTGACATGTGGATGGAAGGGATGTCCGGCCTTGATTTGATAAAGAACTTACACAAGCAGGGAATAACCCCGCGTACTATTGGCATCAGCGGTTTTACGGATGACAAAACGGCTGACGAACTCTACCGGAAAGGATGCAATGATCTGATTTTAAAACCGTTTACGGACGAGGAATTGTTACGTAGAATTTCCGAAATAATGGACTGTGAGAAAGTCGGTTCTTAATGTGAAAAAACATGGTTTATCAAAAAATTGGGATCGAAGATTTCTTTTATTTGATGTGTTATTGGTCACTTAAAGCTTGAGTGTGGCGACTAAATCCAAGAGCCCAAACTGTTTTTTACGCAATAATATTATCTCCAGGCAACTCATATTATTTTTTTAGCATTTTTTTGACTTCACATTTGAGGATTGGCAGACCTTCAGTTATTGTATCCCAGACGATACCGTCAAGAATGGTATCATAGCCGTGGACAATTCGATTTCGCATGCCGATAATTTCTCGAGTTTCAGATATATTGATCTCCGGATCAAGTTTCAGGATATGGTTCATTGCTTCACCAATGACCAGCATACGCAGATTTACGGAGTCCTGAATAGTAAGGTCAGAAGAATAATCCTCATATTTCATTCCCTTGATTCGTTCTTCTATGATCTCAATCGCCTGTTTGATATCTTCAAGGTATTTATCTATGTCATGCTTCATATAATAAAACCTTGTGCTGATTGACGGATTCAATGAAATAGGGATTTTTCAATGAGTCCTCTGTGACTAGATCGACATTTTTATTAAAAGCCTTTTCCAGTTCGCCAATGAGGTTGAAATAGGTTTTGGAAATGCCCTTGAAGTACTTTGAATCGAATTTGACCAAAAGGTCAATATCGCTGTTTCCGGTAAACTGATCATCGGTTACGGCTGAGCCAAAAAGATACAGGGATTTGACCCTATGTTGTCTGCATAGTTCTCTTATCTTATCCATATTTTCCGATATGATCCTGTTCATAGCCAACCCTCATCTTACATTTTCTATTCATAATATACATCGACAGTTTTTAATAGTCAAATTACGTTAAAGCACTTGCCCGGGCATGTCGGCGAGAGGCTGGGTTTGCTTCACTGCTTCTATCTATAATTCCGAATTCCCTTTCCTGCTCCTCCCACTCGACCGGGATATTCCCGTATAATCTTCTTAGCGTCATGGATTGCAGGGCGTTGCCATCGACGATCATCTTCTTAATTTTCGGGGAGAGGCTGGTCAAATTAAGGATTTTCATTACCTTGGAGAGATCGCAGTTGAACGCCTCTCCTAGTTGGCTGACCGTGGCGTATTCGCCGGATTCGAGCAATTCTATCCATTTATGTGCCTGCGCCAAGCGTTTTGCCATAGCGGTGGGCTCGTGTTCCGGTATTTCCACTTTGTACTTCCTCTCTTCCGGCGCGACAATTAGCTTACGCCCGTTCCAGCGTTTGACCAGCATCGGGATCGTCAACTGGATGGTGTCTTTACCTTCTGGAACTGTCGCCGTGAATTCCGGTTCGGATTTCAAATCCCGGATCAGCGATTTGAGCCCGTAGTGTTTAATATCCATAATGATCCGGTCCTTATAAAGCGTAATCCGGTCGATCAGCAGATGCGCCAGTTTGTAGCGTTCCGCCGGGAACAGCTCTTCCCAGACAGATTCAATCGAACCGCAGGTTTCCGCCAGGTTGTCAGTGGAATAGATTTCGCCGATGCTTTCAAGCTCGCGTTTTACTTCATCCAGCGCGTTGGCAAGTTCGGTATAGCGCGGCGTCAGAATCGCAACGTCTCCCCCGGCCCTGAGCTGTTTACCTACTTCGTCCTGTTCGGTTTTCAACTCAGAGAAACGTTTCAGGAGTTGAGCGCGCCGTTCCTTTTGGAGCTTTTCGAGTTCCTTGTACGTTTTCATCAACATTGCCGGACTTTTGAATATTCGGCTGAGTTGTTGGAGAATTATCTTATCGATAGCCCAGGCGGCGAAGCGCCGCAACGGGCATTCATGCTCGGCGCGATTGTTGTCTTTAATGCAGATGTAATACATATAACGGCGATTTTTCTTTTTGGTATAGGTTATCCCGAACGAGCCGCCGCAATAACCGCAAACCATCAATCCCTTGAACGGCGAATCGATGGGGTTCATTTTGGCGCTTTCAAGCCTTATTCAGAACTTACCGGACAAATGTCCTAATCGTAACATCCGGGCATTTGTCCGCGCCTGATGCTTATATTTAAATGTTCTGCAAGATTTTTGTCATAAATTTTAATTTTGCCGATTGTAAAGTTTACGGCATTGCGAAAAGAGGCAGTCATGCTTTTGGATTTATCAGAAAATTTCTTTTTTTGTCCAGTTGGGCTCACCATTTCATTGATTGCTATCCTCAGCTTTTCCAAATCCTGCTGCAACTGCTCTGTCGTAATATTATCGCCGTTCGCTTCGGCTTCGGCAATTTCTTTCATAAGTGACCGGATTTCCTGCCGATATTGTCGAAGCGCCTTGTTATCAGCGATCGCATAGGACTGCCCGATAGGTAATTCCGATAACGAATAGCCCGATGAAATATCGGTTTCATCCAACCTGTCTGCCGAAACGTAATCTGTAGCTTCCCCGGAAATACCGCGCATAATTTCAACAACCGGAGTAGCTGTATTTGGCCGCTCCAACATAAAATGCAGATAAGCCGCCCCGGTATCACAATTAGTCAGAATAAACTTTTCACCGCCGGCAAAACGCACTTCTCATGCGTCGCCGCATTTGCGGAAGATGTTTTCCGGCTCGGGTTCCGGTTCGGGGGCTGGCGGTGCTACCAGTTGAGCAAGGTTGCATTCGCGAATCAGTTCGAGTTCAGTATCCGCGTTGAAGTCAATCTCCTCATTCAGCGGCACAAACGCTGAGCCCATGTCATTTAAGATTTTTTCGCTGGTTCCGTGAATGATTTTTCGGGCGGTCACCAATAGAATATACGGCTTGTGTTCTTCGCAGTTTAGCCGGAAGATCAGGTCCATGATCTCGTGATTCCAGACTTTCAAAGTCAGATATACCGTTGCCGACTTGCCGCCGGGGATTGGAACCACCCCCAGTTTCCAGGTGTCTTCCTCGTTATTGAACTCCTCAATGTGCGGGATGATTTTAAATATTTTCGTTATCTCCGACAAGAGACCGCTGGGCTTGACGGTGAAAAACAGCGCATCGGCTTTTTCGATATTGTAGTCCTTCCGTCGCCGTTCCCGGCACACCGCCTCGTATTGTCCTTCCCATTCACAGACCTTGCGGAAACCGCAGGACGAATTGCACTGGTCAGGGCAGGTAATCACCTCCGCCATTTTCCCGGTCGGGGCCAGATACTGCCGTTGCAGCCTGTCAAAATCAAGGTTGTCTCCTAATTTAAGCCGCCAGTCGGCCAGTGCCGCTTCGGCCTTCAAACGTTTACTGATAAAATTCCAAAATTCCGATGCTTTTCTTTCAGTGTCGCACATTTTTAAACTCCCGTAAAGTCAGCCATTCTTCGATTTTTCGGCCGTCATCGTCATATTTGAATTCCGCCAGGTTTCCGGCCTTGATCTTTACCATCCGTTCCGCTTTAGAATCTGTGAATTTAATCCGGAATTTGGCGCTAATGATCTTCGCGTTTTCCAGTAAATCGAGCTTAAAACCTTTGATTACCTGGATTGCCAGTTCGCCGTGGATAGCGGCAATCTCACCCTTTGCCGTGGCAAATTTGCATTGTACCAGCGTAACAGATTCCATACCTGTAATTTCTTTACATTCCAGCGCTTTTTCACCATCTTTCATCAGAGGCTCCAGCGTAAACACATCGTCGCCGCTGAAAAACTCCCGGTCACCGTAAAACACGTATCCGAACATTGTCCGGTAGGCTTCGACGATCCACGGCGCTTTGCGGTAGATTGCCAGCCGGAGTTCAGAAACTTTCTGGCGCCAAACCGCGATGTCGAACCGCTCCGGACGATAATAAATACAGTTGGTTTCACCATCGGGCGTGATCGAACTGTCAC
>JAQUOK010000353.1 GCA_028717165.1 Victivallaceae bacterium
TTCAGCCAATGCTGAACCGAACTCAAAACTTTTGAAAACCGAAACTGGGGTAAGTTAAAATGAAAATTCGTAAGCTCAAAATAATCAGAAAATCGTTAATTTAAACAAATTATGGGATGATAGTGAAATGAATTCATTGGAAATGATGAAAATGGTGATGGGGAAATTGCAGGTGCTGAGGTTAAATTTAAGCCTTGGAATGATATTCCGCCGGAATTCAAAGCGGGTTGCGTCAAGGACGGAAAAATTTACGCATTACCCTATGTAATTGGAATGATACAGGCGATGTGTTATCGTACTGACCTTTTTCGTGAAGTGGGGCTGAATCCCAACCGGGGGCCTTTGAACTGGGACGAGTTATGGTATTACGCACAGAAGCTAACCTTTAAACCCGGGGAAGTTCCAGGGAAGCCGACGGGGCAGTACGGTTTATATTTTATGGCTCCAGGCTATCTTTGTTTTAACCCTCTGGTATGGGCGGCCGGCGGCAACTTGGTTAAGCGTTATAAGATTAATCCCGGAACCGGCAAAGTAATTGAATCGGAAAAGGAAAAGCTTATAATCAGAGATCCGGAAACCAATGAAGATTTGAGCAAGGTCAAAGAGCATTGGAAAGCTGGTTTTGATACGCCGGAAGGTTTAGCGGCATTGCAGTTTATCCACAAACTGCGCT
This sequence comes from Victivallaceae bacterium, assembly GCA_028717165.1. Taxonomy (GTDB): domain Bacteria; phylum Verrucomicrobiota; class Lentisphaeria; order Victivallales; family Victivallaceae; genus JAHOYW01. Next base: position 674 of record JAQUOK010000353.1, read on the forward strand.
GGCAAAAATGGACGAAGGACCCGAAAACCCGTGAACCTTTTGATTTGACCGGAGAAATGCTTGCCAAAGGTGAAGCGGTTTCTCCAACAGGCAGTAAATTCAAATTGATCGATGGCCCGCGAGGCAATATCTATACCGGGGTGCTGTTCCAAGCCTCAGGAAACGAGGAAGATAAGAATGTCAAGAAAGTAATTGCCGACGGGCGTATCGGAATGTTTTTTGGTTACAGCCAAGACATAAACAACATTGTCAATGATTTTGGAGCGTCTCCGGAACAGTTCGGGTTGGGCCCGATGCCGGTAAAGGCAGGCAGTAAAATAGTTGGCAGTTTCATGCCGGTGCTGTTCGGGATTTCAATCAGAAAGCGGACGTCTGAACAACTGCGTGTCGCCTGGAATATTCTGGTGAATTTTACCAGTAAAAATGATTTAAATGAACGCACACGGATTATGGTCGAAGGCGGCAAGGGGTGTCTGGTATTTCCTCGTTTTCTCAAAGAAGCTGGCTATTTGGAATTATACAACAGTTTACCGTTTTCTTGGCGGAATATTGAAGAACTGATCCAGCGCAACCGTACCGAACCGTTCAACCAGGGGTGGACCGAAGTTCAGGCGGAGATTACCCCGGCAATAGTTGAACGTATCTGGCAGGATGAAAACATCAAACTGAAAGCTTTGCTCAAAGAGGCTGCGCTTAACGCTACTTCCAAATTCGAAAAATGGCCCGAAGCTGAAATAGCAAGATGGCGTCCATGGGCGTGGATGATTTGGGGGTTGGCGATGACATTATTTATTATGGCTATGTGCATAGTAATAAAATCTCTTAACGCCAAAGTTGGAGAAAGCGCGAAAAAACAGCTTGCCGAGGAAGTCCGCGCAAAGAGAAAATTCAAAATTAACTTGGTTTACATTTGGATTCTTCCTGCGCTGATTACAATTGTGATGTGGAAATATTACCCCTTGATCCGCGGCTCATTTATGGCCTTTCAAGATTATAAGATCGCCGGAAGGAGCACACGGGTCGGGATTGATAACTTTATCATGATTTTCGGCGATAAAAATTTCTATTTTACTCTTATTCGCACCTTCTATTACGTTGGCCTGACGATGCTGATCGGCTTTGTGGTACCGATTTTTCTGGCGATTTTATTGACGGAAGTACCCAAGGGAAAATATTTTTTCCGGACAATGTTTTATTTGCCGGCGGTTACCAGCGGACTGGTCATCATGTTCATGTGGAAACAGTTTTATGATCCGTCAACCGCAGGCTTTCTGAATACGCTTGTTATTGAAACATCCTCGTGGTTCGGGGTTTCTTCCGAAGGCTTCAAATGGCTGCAGGACCCGAACCTGGCGATGATCTGCATCATCATTCCCGGAGTATGGGCAAGCGCCGGAGCCGGAAGTTTGATTTATCAGGCTGCGCTGACCAGTGTCCCGAGCGATCTTTACGAAGCAGCCGATGTTGACGGTGCTGGTATTGTCAGCCGCATCCGGCATATTATGATCCAGACTATTAAGCCGCTGATTGTCATTAATTTTGTTGGGGTATTCATTGGAGCATTCCACGCGATGCAGAATATTTTCGTCATGACTGGCGGCGGCCCGTTCAACGCGACTCGTGTTATCGGTATCGATATTTGGTTTAACGCGTTTATGTATTTGAAATTCGGATTCGCCACCGCTATGGCCTGGGTACTGGGGGTCATGCTCATCGGTTTCACCGTTATCCAGCTTAAAATCCTCAGCAAAGTCGAATTCAGAAAAGCACAGGAAAATTGAACGCTGTCCGACGTTGCCGGTAAATCCGACACGTTCGACGGATAAATAGCCGTTACTGAAAAAATATTTTTAAAGCAACTTTTTTATGAGCAATATAAGAACAAGCTGAAAAGCTGGCAATAAAAAAAACGGCGTTTGATAAAATAAGTGACTGAACTCTAATTATTTAAAAGGGGTTTCAGTAACGACCAAATAGTAAGGAAACACTATGTCCATTATCTCAAAAGGAGGCCGTAGAAGCCTCAAGGTACGCTTGATTTTTACTGGAATTTACACGATTCTCATTGCGGGAACCATTACTATGGTTTATCCGTTCCTGTTGATGCTTTCCAGTTCGGTAACCAGCGCGTTCGATTTTGATGACCTGAGAATCGTCCCGGAATATCTGGCTAATGACGATGCCTTGGTTAAGAAACACCTTTATGCCAAATACGGCATCGAAAATTTCCGTCACCTGGGAATAATTTACCGGCGCGACGCCGACTGGTCGATTTGGGGAACTGTTCGCGGAGAAAAGAATTTCATCAGGAAAAATTATATGGATATTGCTAAACGTTATGAACGGTATTCCAAGCAATGCCTGCAGGAGCTTGCTGACTGGAATGAATTCAAAAAGACGCTTCCGGCCCAGGATGTTGCCGCATTTTTCCCAAATGACTACGACGACTACCGCAATTTTCTGAAGAAAAAATATTCCGGCAAATCCGGCTTTTCCAACAAGTCCGATGCCATTGCCAGACTGAACAACCGCTGGCAGCGTGCTTTCAATAATTTCGCCGAGATATTGCCTTTAAGGAGTTTCCTGACCGAACAACAATGGTTCCCGCCCCGGCGTCCTGATTTTGACGATTTGCTTGCCTATCAGCGTCAGCTTCCGGCTGAACGAATCAAGGTTATTCCAACCCGGCTACTTTGGGCGCTTTACCTCGAAAAACGTTTCGTGAATATTTCAAAATTCGCTAAACAGACCGGGATTGAAGTTAAACAGTTTTCCGATGTGCCGATACCGGCGGAAAACAACCGGAGTCTCTATCCGGTCTGGCTGGATTTCCTGTTGAAAAAATACCCCTTACGCCTGGTAAGAATCAATGGTGATTACGAAAATGTGACTGCTCCCGAAGACCCGATAAAGCGGAGGCAGTGGCTGGATTTTGTACTGACGAAAGTACCCGTTGAGAAATGGCAGCTTAACCGGCCGCTTGATCTCTATCGCAGTTTCCTGTGCGATAAACACAAAAATATCGCGGCGCTTAACAATGCTTATGCAGGCAATTATAAAAGCTTCAATGAAATCGAATTGCCGCTCAAACTCGCGGATTATGTGGAGTTTGCCGAAAATAAAAGCAATATCCGCTGGGCATTTTTTACTGAGAACTACAAAAAAGTCATTGGTTTTCTAATAACTAAAGGCCGGGCGATATGGGTAACAATTTTTCTGGTCGGATTGACTATATTAGGAGCGCTGACCGTCAATCCTTTAGCCGCTTATGCTTTGTCGCGGGGTAAACAATCCACCTCTGCTAAAATTCTGATATTCTTTCTGGTAACTATGGCGTTTCCGGCGGAAGTCGCCATGATCCCGGGCTTCCTGTTACTGCGCGAACTCAATTTACTGAATACTTTCGGGGCGCTGGTGCTGCCGGGACTGGCAAACGCTTACAGCATCTTCCTGTTAAAAGGCTTTTTCGACAGCGTTCCCAAAGAGTTGTATGAAGCCGCCGATATTGACGGAGCTGGGGAATTGACTAAATTCTGGCGAATAACTTTTCCAATGTCTAAACCGATTCTGGCAGTGATTGCATTGAATGCATTTGTCCTGTCATATGGTGGCTTCATGTGGGCGTTTCTAACCTGTCAGGATCCGAATATGTGGACAATTATGGTTTGGCTCTACGATTTCCAAAGCTGTTACGCCGCCGAACCTGGGATGTGCATGGCCGCCTTCACACTGTCATCTATACCGACATTATTGGTCTTTCTGTTCTGCCAGAAAATAATCATGCAAGGAATAGTGATACCAACTATGAAATAAAATAATGATAAGAAATTGCTGACTAATTAAGTGTTCAAGGACACA
>JAQUOK010000354.1 GCA_028717165.1 Victivallaceae bacterium
GCGGCGAAAAGGATGATCAGAGAGTTTTCGAAATTCATAGCAGTTTTTTAATTCCTGTAATAACGATAAAGAAAACAACCATACCCGTTACCGGGATCATAAACAGAAGCTGAGGCGTGTGGGTCATTCTCAGTCTGGCCATGACCGATTCCAGCGCGCCCGTCGGGACCGCAACGGCGGCGACCGCTCCCGCGAAAAGCGATATTTCGGCTGCGGGCGGCCAGTCCTGCGGGAGCAGCGCGGAGGCGATCAGGGACGCCAGCAGAAACATCTTGAGATAATTTCCATAGACCATGAAAGCAAAGCCCGGCCCGGAATTATCCAGAACCATGACCTCGTGGATCATGGTAAGCTCCAAATGCGTTTCGGGATCGTCTACCGGAATGCGGCATGCTTCCGCCAGGATAAAGATGAACAGGGAAAGCGAAACCAGCGCCGCCAGAATGAAATTGAAAGACCCGGCGCCGTGCAGGACGGAAAAAACATCACTGAACGATTTGCAGCCGGCTGCCAGGGAAAGCGAGGCAAGCAATATCAGGAAGCCGGGTTCGGCGACCGTGGAAAAGGCCGCTTCCCGGCTGCCGCCCATGCCTTCGAAACTGCTCCCTGTATCCATGGCGCCCGCGATCATGAAGAATTTGCCCAGGGCCAGAAGATATGAAAACGCCAGGAAATCCCCGTTGAAACTGAGGAATGCCTGCCGCCCCGCAAGCGGTACGAACAGCGCCGCCGTTATGACGGCGGCGAGAGAAACGACCGGAGCCGCGCTGAAAACGAATGAGGAAGCGGAGCTTATGACTTCGCCTTTTTTCAGGAGGCGGAAAATATCATGGAACGGCTGGAACAAAGACGGTCCTTTATTGCCGCTCCAGAGCGCCTTGACTCTTTTTATGATCCCCGCCATAAGCAGCGGAGCGAAAATCAGCAACAGAATATTTAAGCAGAAAAGCGCCATTTAAAATCCCCCGTATAATACCCACAGAACTGCGAAAACCAGAAAACAAAGGCCGTAAAAAATATATTGCTGCATGCTGCCGTTCTGTACCCATGAAAAGCGCGCAGCAAACCAGCTAACGGCCCTGGCGAACGGCTTGAGCAGGCAGGCTTCGAAAGCGTCGCTGAAATGCGTCCGGGAAAAAGCCCTGCGGGGAAAAAGTCCGGACGGCAATTCGGCCTGGGCTTCTTTTTTGAGCAGAGGCCTTACCATATCGAGAAACGGCATCGCGAAGGACGAGGCGGTATACTGCATCCTCGAAGTGGCTTGCCGGTAACCGCACCCCCAGGTCGGCATGACCGCCCTTGGCCGGTCTTTCAGAAGCAGTTTTCTGAAAAGCAGCAGTAAGGCGCAAACCAGAATCAGAATGAAAAAGACCAGCGAAATATTATTCAGGACGGCATAGATGCGTTCGCCGGAAAGCGCACGCCCGGTAATGACCATAACGGGCCGTTCCGCGAGTTTCAGGGCAAACTGCGGGAACAAGCCTGTCAGCAGACACAGACCGGCCAGTATCCCCAGCGGCGTAACCATACCGCGTTCGGATATGCCGGCCGGCAGTTCCTTCCTCGGATACCCCAGAAAAACCGCGCTGAAAACCCTGACAAAACAAAGCATGGCCATGGCGCCGACAAAGGCGAGCAGCCCAATGGATAATGTGGCAACGGCAATAAACAGCACGCTGTTCGAAGCCGCGCTTTCAAGCATGCCAAGATATATAAGAAATTCGCTGACGAAGCCGTTGAAAGGCGGCATTGCGCAAATAGCGGCGGAACCAACCAGAAAAAAGAAACCGGTAAACGGCATCTTTTTTATCAGTCCTCCCAGATTGTTCATATTGCGGGTGTGCGTACCGAGGTAAACGGTTCCGGCCCCGTAAAACAAAAGTCCTTTGAATATGGAATGGTTCATCACATGCAGAAGAGCTCCGCCGAACCCCAGAGCGGCAATGGAATTGTTCCCATATGAAAGTCCCAGCAATCCGGTTCCGATTCCGATCCCGATTATTCCGATGTTTTCGATGCTGCTGTAGGCAAGCAGCCTTTTCAAGTCGTTTTGAGCTATGGCGCAGACCATTCCAAGTACGGCCGACAACAGCGAGAGCGCCATAACCGCAAAACACAGTTGCAGTGAAGGCGTGCCGGTTATCGTCAGGGTCAGCAATATTCCGAATATTCCGAGCTTTATCATCACTCCCGACATCAGGCCGGATACGTGGCTGGGCGCGGCCGGATGCGCGGCGGGAAGCCAGGAATGCAAAGGCATGAAGCCGGCTTTTACTGCGAAACCGGCAAAAAGCAGGCTGAATGCGATGTCGGCAATGTCCCTGCGGTTTTCGAGGGCCTTATGGAAGTCCGCGAAATCCGCGCTTCCTGAAATATTGGCGAGAAGCGCAAACCCGGCGATCAGAAAAATAACGCTGACATGCATCATGACTAAATAATTTATCCCGGCTTCCAGTACTTCTTTCTTTTCATTTTCGAAGATTACCAGGAAGAATGACGACAGCGACATGAGTTCCCATATGATCAGAAACGCGATATAGTTCCGGACGACGGTCAGCATGATCATCGAAACCGTCAGAAGTATCAGAAAAAGAAAATGCGAGGCAACGGTTTTGCCCTGATTGCAGTAAGAAGCCATATAGCCAGCGGCGTAAACAGTGCATATGAAACTCATGGCAACTATGATGAGAGTGAAAAAAGCGGATAATGGATCAAGCGTAACATTCAAGGGGCCGATCGGCTGATTGAACTCAAAACAGACAGAGAAAGTTTTGCCGTCGCAAACGGATTCCAGGCAGGGAACCGCAACCAGCATGCCGGAAATTAAACTGCCGGCGGCGATGACCGCGCCCTTGCGCGTTTCCCTGACGCACAGGGAAAAGAGGCCGGAAAGAAGAAACAGGGCAATGCCGATGAAAAAGAAGTTCATAATAAAGTCTTTCAGTTATGTATGATTTTATCCCACTTCTTTTTCTCGTTCCTGATATATTCAAGAATTTCTTCCCGCAACGGTTCTTTTTTCAGGAGCCCGATGAAATTTTCCTGCCTGCACAGATAAGATATCTTTGAAAGAATTTCAAGGTGCCTTGTCTGGTTCGCACTCAGGACAATGATGACGGCAAATACGGGAAGGCCGTCCAGGGCTTTGAAGTCAACCGGGGAATTCAAAAAACATATCGAAACGCTCTCGTTCGAAATATCCGAGATGATGGGTGTCCTGGGATGGGGAACCGCTATGCCCGAACCTATTGCGGTGCTCATCATTTCTTCCCGTTTCAGAAGCAGAGACAGGATCGTTTCCTTATCTATATCGCCGGGAGTCCGGATCAGGTTTATGGAGTTTCTCAGGACATCCGCGACATTTTCGCCGGCGATCTTATAATATATTCCGCCGTTGTTTATGCAGTCGATCAGGCTCACATTCTTATTGTTGAGCGCGGAAGCTATTACTCCATCCGAAACGGGCGCCTTGTTTTTCAGTATCCATTCATTTATTTCGTCTTTATTAAAACGGTATTGATAGTTTATCCGGTAAGCAGGCAGTTTCTTTTCCCTGACCCACCGGTAAACGGTCTTTTCGGATATCTGGAGCAACTCAGCTATGTCTTTGATTTTTAAGTTCACATCAATTGCCTTATTATGATATTAACGGAATACTATAGATCAAACAATAATAAAATTCAAGAAAAATTAGAAGATTGTCCATTAATATCCATTTTTGTCTTAAAAACGGCAATGTTTCCATGCTGTCTCAAACATTTCCGCCTGCGGCTGGGCGGCATAAAGCAGATTCCGGGGAAGAAGTATTCCGGTTCGTTTGTAAAAAGGCCGTTCCCGGATTAATATATGGGCTTCAGCAACACAAAAGTATCGGGAACACTTGGTTTATGATCGACTGTCATGTCCATATAAAGGGAAATCTTGTAAAAAAGAGCGCCTTAAGGGAAAATTTATCTGAAATCGGCGGAAACGGCGCCGTTATACTTTCACTGCCTCCTGAAACGTTTTTTGCCTGCCTGCGGAAATATAGCTTTGAAGAAAGACTGGACAATGTTTTGGAATGGAGCGCCGGGGAAAAAGACTTTTATCCGTTTTTCTGGCTGGACCCGCTGGCGGATGACGCCCTCGAACAGATCGAGTTATGCTGCCAAAGGGAAATAGCCGGTTTTAAGATCATTTGCGACCGTTTCTTTCCGTCTGATGAAAGGGCCATGAAGGTTTTCAGGCGAATCGCCGAAAAAAACAAACCGATACTGTTCCATTCCGGTATTCTCTGGGACGGAAAAGTATCGTCGCAATACAATCGCCCGCTGGAATTTGAATGCCTGCTGGAAATACCCCGGCTGAAGTTTGCGCCGGCGCATGTTTCCTGGCCATGGTGCGATGAACTGATCGCCCTTTACGGGAAATTTCTTAATGCAATGGCCTTAAATCCCGAGACTTCCACGGAAATGTTTATTGATACGACTCCGGGCACGCCGGTTATTTACCGCGAAGATGTCCTGAAAAAACTTTAT
>JAQUOK010000355.1 GCA_028717165.1 Victivallaceae bacterium
CAGAAAATCGTTAATTTAAACAAATTATGGGATGATAGTGAAAATTTTTTACAGATTCCGTTCCGTTTTTCCGGCATGGCGTTTCCTTGGGTTACGGTGAAAAATAAAAATAATTCCGGATACAAGTCGTTTCAACACAGGTTGCCGCAAAATCCGTCTTTTCCCTAAAGTGGTTTTGCCTTACGAGTTATGAGACTGCCGTACGATTCCCGTTTTCAACAAAATCAGGAAAAAAAACCGCCGTTATATTGATTTCAGGGATAATGCGGTTTAGTTTATGCGATTGCAGTTTTTGTTCACGTTTACTAATATTATTTACAGGGGCTTTATACAAATGGCTGTTGATAAAAAGAAAAAGAAAGCGCTGGATGCTGAAATAACCGATGCTTTACTGGATGATTTTGATAAATTCGAACATTTCGCGATGAGTTACTGGAAACAAATTGCGGCAGCGGCAGCGTTTATTGTCATAGGCGTCGCCCTGTGGGTGATAATTTCGGATGCCCGCAGCGCTTCCGCAAAAAGGATAAACAACGCGATATGCGACGCCGTAACCGAAGCTGAAATTATTAAGGTATTAAATGAATATCCGGGTTATCCGGCGGCAAATTACGCCCGGCTGCGGCTGGCCAAGATTTATCTGGCGGAAAAGAAATACGGTAAAGCCTATGAGCAGTTCGAGCTTCTCCGCTCTTCCGATATTCCTAAAGAAATGACCTGGCGCATCAACCTTGATGAGGCTTATGCCCTTGAACTTGAAGGGAAAAAAGAAAGCGCGGCCGCCAAATTCGCGGCAATCGGCGCAGATCCCTCAATGCCCGATGAGTTGTGCTGTGAAGCAAATTACAGTGCGGGCCGCCTCTATGCCGAAATGAAACAGAATGATAAAGCCCGCGACTGTCTCGGTAAAGCCGGCCGGGGAGTTCCGGGGGTTCAGTCCCAGGCGCTTGATTTATGGCGTTCACAGGCGAAATTCATGCTCATAAGGTTGGCGAACACCCCTGAAAAAACGGTTCCGCAAAAAGCTCCTGCCCGGAAACCGGCTAAAGTTTCAGTTGCAAAGACTGTCGCTGAAAAAGTCTCCGGAGAAAAGAGACCTGCGAAAAAATAATGAATGACAGGTTGGGGATGAATGTTTTAACTCAGAAGCAGAAAGCTTTGATAAAGTCCCTCTATACCCGGCACGGACGCAGGAAAACAAATCTGTGTATTTGTGAAGGCGTTCGCTGTTGTGAGGAAGTATTGCGCGCCGTCCCTCAAAAAGTCAAATTTACCGTTCGCCGTGAATCGCTTCAGCTTAATTTCGAAACCGGCGCTATGACCTGCGTTATACCGGATCACGAATTCGGAAAACTTGCCGCGACTGTCAACTCTCAGGGAATTCTGTGTGTCGTTGAACCGCCCGGATTTGCGGATGCCGTTCCCGGTGGCGATTTTATATTTGTCCTTGACCGCATCGGCGACCCCGGTAATTTCGGAACCATTCTGCGGACGGCCAAGGCCGCCGGCCTGAACGAAGTATGGTATACGGCCGGTTCGGTAGACCCTTTCAGCGATAAAACCATCCGTTCGGCAATGGCGGCGCAGTTTTCCATGCAACTGCGGGTTTTCCCCGGCCTTGAGGCATTATCCGAAACCGCCCGCCAATACGGCTACCGGAATTTTTACCTGACCGACCCCCATGAGGGCGCGGATTTATTCGCGGAAAAAGGCCTGTATGAAAAATCCCTCGTCATTATCGGCAGCGAGGCGCACGGGACGGGGGAACTGACGGGCGCGAAACGCGTTACCATTCCGATGCCCGGCAGATTTGAATCCCTGAATGCCGCCCAGGCCGCGGCAATTTTCCTGTTTGAATACGTCCGCCGGGGCAGAAAAACGGATTAACCCTGCTTACAGCCTGAAACGAAGTTTGTCATGATATTGAAAAAGTCCTTGACCTGGGTCGGGCCCGGATATATGGGGCGTGTGGACAGGCATGCTCCCAGGGAGTCGGGATGATCTGGGGCGTAGCCGTGCATGCCGGCCGGCAGACAGGATAATACGTCGTTGGGACAAATCTGGAATCCGGGTTCGACCAGCACCATCGTTTCCCCGTAACGCCGGTCCGGGAAATCTATTCCGTATTCTTTCTTTTCGTTTTCGCTCAAAATCTTACAGTGGCGGAGTTCCTGGAGCCGGTCAAGGATTATTGATCTGGCGAATTTGCTTTTAAACCAGAAAAACGCCATTGTCGGGTCATAAACGGCGTGATAATCAAGCCCGTAATTCATTCCCAGAGCCTCTATCTTTTTTCTGATATTTATCCGTTGCGGCGCGAAGGTCATGCCATGTCCGGAAAATACCGTCAGGTTAAAATCGGAGCTGACTTCCCTGCCGACCGATATTATTTTTTCTATATGGTGTTCATAGTTGCGCAGTTTTTTGTCTATTTTGTAAAAATCATGCGGGGTGGAATGAAGCAGCTCATCCATTTCATTTATCTCGATAAAAGCAAAATTAAGAGATCTGTCCTGCAACTGATTGCGGACATTTTTCAGGGCCTGTACCGGAGAACCCGTTTGGGCCCCGACAATCGAGTGGGCCAGATTTTTTTCCTGAACCATATCGATAATGCTGGTTAAGGGCGCGAAACAGCCGGGCGATAAATCATGGACATAGGGATGTCCGCTTGAGATAAAATATTTCAAATTCCGCATCGGGATGGAATAAGTTCCGAAGTAGCCGGATTTTTCTCCCAGCAGTTTGCGGTACAGTCTTCTTACCGTTTCCCTGAGAGTTACTTTGTCCTGAAAATAATAACTGCTGAAATGACCGTGCTCGTCGGGCGTTTTACCGGTAAGGGCGGTTAAAAGCGCCGCATGCGAACAGCCAAGCTGGGATCTGACCGGAAACTGGTGTCTGCAATGTTTTTCCAGAAAACCGTGCTCTTTCAGGATGTACCAGCCCGGTCCGGTCAAATATATAAATACATGTACGGAATCTGTCATGAGTAAAACCTGTCTGCAAATTCTCCTGCTGAAAATTATAATGCCGGAGTTCTAAAATTGCAATAAAAAATCATACAGACAGATGCCGGGCTTGAAAAATATGCTCGGAAAGCCAGGTCAGTTTATGTATTTTTAGCTCAAAATGACGCTGACTCGCAGTAACCGTTGCGGTGAGACGGATTATTCAGACTAAATGGGAAACGGTCGCAAAAGAAAGCGTGCCGGATAAAAAAGGAGCCGAGATCCGACTGTTCGTTTAAAACAACCGGTCTCGGCAAACGTACTCCCCTCGTCCTTTACGCTACTCTCCTCAAAAGACCTCTAACTTACAACTACTGCCGTCTCAACACATGCGTCATAAATATAGAAAGTTCTGTGCCAAATATTTTTAAAGGCGTAAATGTTTAATTATTAGGAAATTGAGAGTTTTTTGTTATAAATGACGTAACAATATTTCATATAAACGAAAATTGAACAGTGATGATACGGCTTTCTGCAAACTCCTTATAATAAATCTGTTGCAAATAAATTAAAAGTGTTTTAAAAATCAATAAAAATTGATGGGGTTGTGGCAGTTTGTTTTTTCTTTAATAAAAAAATTGCAAAAGGCTGCAAAAGCGCCTTTTGCAATCATTGGTTTTTTAGCGGTCGGACAGAGCGCATACGCCGGGGAGTTCTTTGCCTTCAAGGAATTCAAGCGAGGCGCCGCCGCCGGTTGAGATATGGCTCATTTTATCCGCCAGTCCGCTTTGGTTGACGGCTGCAACCGAATCTCCGCCGCCGATAATGCTTACGGCGCCGCTGTCGGCTACTGCGGAACAAATAACCATGGTGCCGTCGGCGAAATTGGGCATTTCAAAACAGCCCATCGGGCCGTTCCAGACAATGGTTTTGGCCTTGAGTATTTCATTAACGTACATTTCTATGGTTCTGGGACCGATATCCAGCGCCATCCAGCCGTCCTGGATTTCAAGGCCGACGACTTCGATGTTGGCGTCGTTGGAGAAGCTGTCCGCGATTTTATTGTCCACGGGCAGGAGGAATTTTACGCCTTTGGCTTTGGCTTTGGCGAGGGTTTCTCCGGCTACTTCGAGCAGTTCATCTTCGCAAAGCGAAGCGCCGATCGAATGGCCGAGGGCTTTGAGAAAAGTGTACGCCATTCCGCCGCCGATCAGGATAGTATCAACTTTTTCGATAAGGGAAGTGAGGACTTCGAGTTTACCGGAGACTTTTGCGCCGCCGATAATGGCGATAAAGGGGTGTTCCGGATGAGCCACCGCCTGGCCGAGATATTTGATTTCCTTATCCAGCAGGAAACCGGCGACACAGTTGGCCTTACCGATGAATTCGGTTATGATGGCGGTGGAAGCGTGGGCCCGGTGGGCGGCGCCGAAGGCGTCATTGACGTAGACGTCGCCGAGTTTGGCGAGTTCGGCGGCAAACGCTTTCTGGGCGGCGGTTTTCTCCGCATCGCCTTTGCATTTCATATCTTCCTCTTTGTGAAAGCGGGTATTTTCACAGCACAT
>JAQUOK010000356.1 GCA_028717165.1 Victivallaceae bacterium
AGCATTATGCCGGCGCCGGCAAAGCGCTTCAAGGCATGTTCGACGCCAGGCTGAAGACAATTATTCCTAATGGCGTTAAATTCATGTTTTTCGATAAGTTTCCAGGCTTCGCCGCGGCGGCGTTCGGGAAACGAATTTATTATTTCAGCGAGGTCGCCGCCGTCTCCGACGCCGAGCTCGCGCCTGATCAGTTTAAAATCAAGCAGCGGCACGGTTAAAGTGCCGTCCATATCAAAAATAAGTCCTTTAAATTTTTTCCTCATTAAACAAACTCCTCGAATCTCCGCAAAAAAAAACGGGAAGATTGCCGTTAAACAAACTCCCCGGGTAATATGTATCTATTTTACTCTTATCATGTTTTTAATATAAGGCAGCTCAATTTTCTGGCCGCCGACAGTCTTCAAATCCCAGATGTTGAAATACTGTACGGCCGTCAGCAAAGCGCTCACCGCAACCAGAACGGCAGTTATAACGGCAACCAGTGTATAGCTGAAGGACGCTGAACTGGAAGTCTGGGCTTTTATTTCCTTTATTTTTTCCTGGTCGGCCTTGGCCCGCGGAGCTTCCGCAATAGGCGCCATGGTTTTCAGTTTCAAACCGCCGGGTTTATCCGGGGCTGCCGGCTCTGCCGATTCCGCGGGTTCCGCGGGTTCCGCAGCCGGTGTCTTTGGCGGCGGCGGTTTGCCTATCGTCAATTTGGCTTTGGGAAGCTCCAGGCCGGCGTCCGGCTTCTCCTGTTCCGCTGCCGCCGCCGGAACCGGCGACACGATCTTGGGAGTAAGTTTAATGGTTTCTTTCGAAGCTTTTACGGCTTCATCACCCCCCGGTTCTTTAGGCGCCATTGACGGCGGACGCAGTTTTACGGTTTCTTTGTTGTTAACAGTTTTTGCCGCCGCAGGAGCGCCGAGCGTAGGCAGCGGCATCACATCCGGTTTGGGTTTCGGGCGTTCAATTTTTATAGTATCGTCTTCCGAAGCATCCTTTTTCCCTAAGTCCGCCGCCGACAGCCCGGTAGTGTCGGTTGACGGCGCTGCGGCTGTGCTGCGGGTGCGGGTATCATCAAGTTCTTCCTCTGCCGGAGCTTCTTCCTTTTCCAGATCCGCCATAGACAGCCCGGCAGTTGCGGCGGCAGGCGCCGCCGCTGTCTTCCGGGTGCGGGTATCATCGAGTTCTTCTTCCGCCGGAGCTTCTTCCTCTGCCGGAGCTTCCTTCTTTTCCAGATCCGCCATGGACAGTCCGGCAGCTGCGGCGGCAGGCGCCGCCGCTGTCTTCCGGGTGCGGGTATCATCAAGGTTTTCTTCAGCTTCAGTTTCCGGCAGAGGGGTCTCCGCCTGGTGCGGAACCGCAGATGAAACGGCATCAGGAGTCAGTACCGGCCTTTCTTCTTTTCTTATCGGCTTAAGCTTTAAAGTTCTGCGGGTGTTGGTATCGCTCAGCATTTTCGGCGCACTCTCTGCCGCCCCGCCGGAAACAGCGGCATCTATCGCTAAAGTCAACGGTTTTTCACCCGGCTTTATGGGTTTCAGTTTAAGAGTTTTGCGCGTACTGGTGTCTTTCAACATAGTGGAAGGACTCTCTGGGGATTCCGAAGGAGTGCCGGCGCCAATATCCACTTTGGGCTTTTCAGTTTCCGCGAGTTTGAGCGGTTTCAGTTTTACTGTTTTTCTGGTTCGGGTGTCCACCATCTGGTCGAGCGGGCCGGTTTCGGTATTCCGCTGCAGCAGCGGATCGACAACCGGTTTCAGATCAATGTCCCGGCTGTCATCGGCCGCAGAGCCGGCCGGTTTCAGATTTACCGTTTTCCTGGTACGGGTGTCAGCCATCTGGTCAAGCGGGCCGGTTTCGGTATTGCGCTGCGTCAGCGGGTCAACAACCGGTTTGAGGTTGTCATCGGCCGCGGAGCCGACCGGTTTCAGTTTTACCGTTTTCCTGGTACGGGTGTCGTCCATTGTGCTGAGCGGGCCGGTTTCAGTATTGCGCATTGTGAGCGGGTCGACAATCGAATCCGTAACATCCTTTTTCACTTCCGCCCTAATCGGTTTCAGCTTCAGGGTCTTACGTGTTATAGTATCATCAATTCTGGAGACATCGCCAGTATCAGTTTTATTTGTATCTTCGGCCATTTAAGCTCCTTTCCCGAACTGCCGTTCATTCCGCCGTAACGAGACCAGTTGTTTAAAAATCTTCCGAGTTTTCTACTATATCCGGCTCTGAGAAAAATTACAAATTTCCGGCAAGTTATTTTATTTGTAATTTTTCTGGATTTTCTGGGCTACATCCTTATAGTTAATGTTATTCTGGTAAATTTCCTTGAAACATTCCATGGCCTTGTCATTCTCTCCGAGGGCTTCATAAGCGGTTCCCAGATAATAAAGCGGTTCCATTTTTTCGTCCGGCGCTCCCTGCATTTCCGAAAGAGCGTCTTTGAACTGGATAACCGCCATATCAAACTGTCCTTTATTTTCCAGACAGCGTCCGATATGAATGATGCAGGAAAGCCGGCGCTGCGGATTGCGTTTCGCTTTCTGGAATTCTTCAAGCGCTTTGTCAAAATCATCAGCCTCAAAGTACAGCATGGCCAGGTCGTAACGTATTTGCGTATCGTTCGGATAAATTTCAGCCCGGTTCTTAGCGCGCCCGAAACGATATTGATAACGGTGTTCCCGCAATTCCCTGATCTGCGTTTCAGGTTCTTCGTACTGGTCAGGATTCTGCGAAAGTTCTTTTATGTTCGCGTCAATATTCGCCACGTAGGCTTTTTCTATCAATTTATCGATAGCCGTGTCCATTATTCCGAGTTTTTCCTGAACCGTGGTCAGTTGTTCAATGGCTTTGTCATATTCATTGAGCATCAGATACGCTTCCGCGAGTTTCCGGCGCGCTTCGGATGATTCTTTTTCCTCGAGTTCCTTCGTATATTTCTGGACAAGAATTTGCGCCAGGTTCGCATCGTGCATGGAACCTTCCGCGAGTTTTTCAGCCTCTCCCTCTTCTTTATGGTAGGCTTTTTCCTGAGTCGAGCCGTCTCTTTCCCATTTGTTTTCATGCATTGTCGAGAACGCCAACGCGGAACGCACCTCCGCCTGAACCTGCAGGTCGTTCGGATGCATATTGCCGATTTCCTGGAATATCCGGAGATAGGACATGCCGTCCTTGATTTCCTTGTAGTAGTCCGCAAGCTTACGCAGGTTAGACTCATTATTGGGCTTTTTCCCGCGGATGATTTCAAGCGCCTCGATGCTTATAAAGAAAGCGCCCGCCGAACCCGCGGCATCGGCAAGAGCGTTCAGTGCCGACCAGTTATAAAGATATTTACCGAGAAGCTTTTCACATTCATACATGGCTTTAAAGGCGTCCTTTTTGGCGAGCACCCTTATTTTCGGAACTTTAAACGCGGCGCTTATTCCGGCGATGATTTTCCCGAAAAAACCGATATTTTCCGATTTTCCCGCCTCATAATTACGCAGTTCCTGCCGTGCGGGTTCCAAAGTCGGTTCCTTCAGAATAACGCTGAGCATCAGTTCTATCGCGTAATCCCAATTTCTTTTCCTGCCGGCAGCCGTTGCGCGATTATACACTTCCCGTAACGCGGCTGTTACATCCTGAAGAGTTTTCGGTTCTAGCATGAGTACAACCCTGAAAAATATGTTAAACAGTTAAATGAGTCCAGTCATTACAATAGATAAATATATTTTAATTTCAAGCGGATAAACTTCTTATAGCGGGAAAATATCGCTGAAATGTGGGACGCGGGAAGATTTAAGTTTTAAGGGTTAAGGAAATACAATAAAATTCTTAAATCTTCTATCGTAGCACATAACACTTTTATTTAGACCGGATTTACAGGATTTTACAGGATTATTAGAAAGTAAATATTTCCTGATTATATATTTGAAGCGAGTCTCATTGTATGCTATTTTCAATAATAATATCTTATTGGAGTTGGGCTATACTTAAGATGAATACGCGATTCGAGTACATGTATAGGGATTCAGAGAATTATAAAGTTTATAACGAATGTATCCTAAATGCAATACTGCTCATTTAATTCGAATAATGGGTTTACTCGGGGAGACTCTGGTTGAAAAATCTTTTTTGATTTGCCAATTTTTCATCTTTCGCTTGACTGCGCGTTCACGGCACAGGCCACGACTGGACACTACTTTGTGCTGAGCAATTTCGTCAATAATTTCTTTGCGAAGTTTTTTAATCTGAGCAGGCCGGAGGGGGAAAATGCGCCGCAGTAATTTTGCGGCATACGACTCGAACTGCACCGGTAAATGACAAAGAGTCAGGATCGCAAGAAGCCTTCAAGGCGGCCTGATGCATTAGCGAGCGAATCGTGAAATGCGCCAGCAGGTAACCGTAAAATTCCTGAATTACCAATTCCGGGGTCTTGCTTCTTAGACAATTGCCTGGTTCTTTCAGATGGTTTTTTATTTCGTCATAGCCCATTTCGATTTCCCATCTCTCGTGATACACAGCCGCAAGCTCAGGAGCGGGAG
>JAQUOK010000357.1 GCA_028717165.1 Victivallaceae bacterium
AATTTTGCCTGGTCTCAGCACTGTCGTAGTACCTGTCATTTCCTACTCAACTTTTGCTGACTAAAACTTTACTAAAAGCGATTCCTGCTCAATAAGAATTTTGAGCCCATTATTAATTCTATGTAAATTGTTTCTAAATATAAAATAGAGTAAATGCTGCAAAAAGTCAACTATAGAAAAATCCGATAAACTTGATTTTTTACGCAAAAGTAAATTATATTACATCAGAGTAATTATATTATTTTCAGGAATTATGATAACGATATCTTGAAGGAGTCATTCCATACTTCTTTTTGAATTGAAGATAGAAATAATTGATATCTCTATAACCTACTGATGTCGCGATATCCTTTATCTGCCGGTCCGTCTGTTTCAAATATCGGCAAGCCCATTTTAGCCTCCGGTTTATAATTGCCTGGTTAATTGTTGTTCCCGTTTCATTTTTGAATAAAAAATTTAAATGCTTTGCGCTCAAACCTATGTAATTACTTATCTCGTTTAAGCTAATAGAGCGATCCATATTATCCTGAATGTAATAATATATCATTTCAACGATGTCCTTTTGGTTTTCTCCTCGGGCAGGCGGGATGCTTTGTGGAGGTTTATTGGTATGAAAATCCGGCAACATAACCCGGAGAAATTCAACAAATATCTGGCTGATCAGATAGATGGTATTTTCATTGCACCCGGTTTTTTGTCCGCATACTTCATTAATAATTAGCTTTACTAGATGTTCTATGTTTCTTGATTTTTTTATGCAGTAGTTATGTTTTCTGACAGATTCAAGAAGACTGTTTAAGTGACGTCTTGCCCCCTCGCCATGTCTGGAGATATATACCATAAAGCTAAAAACTACAGCTTTTTCCTCAAGAATCTGCCAGTAATGTTTAATCCTGGGGGGAATTATCACAACATCTCCTGCTTCCAGAAAAATTTCTTCACCTGCAATTGTATAAATCATGTCACCTTTCAGCAACAATGAAATTTCGAATGTTCGTTGTTCATGAACCTCACTTTTATCTCTAGGTAAAAAGCAGTTTATATGAACTATCTGAGGATGTAAGAAAAAATCCACAATATTTATATTTTCCCTTAAATCAATCAGCTTTTTAAAGAATCCGTTAATTTCTTGATAATTCAACTCCATTACCATATCCTCATATAATTTTTATAATAAAAATATAATGATTCTCAAATATAAACAAATACTGCATTTGTTTAAAAAGTCAAGTTTATCAGATTTTTTTATAGTTGATTTTTTATCTATTTCGATCTAAACTCAAATTATGATATCCGTAATCACTATTTAAAAACCTAAAGTGAGTACAACAATGAATAAACAGGAAGAATTCGAATATAAAAAATCTTTTGTTATAAAGGTTATAGATAAAGTGGACGTTCTCGTTGTCGGCGGCGGTTCGGCAGGAGTAACGGCCGCATTGGCGGCAGCGAGAAGCGGCGCTGATGTTCTACTGCTTGAATCCAGCGGAACACTGGGAGGCATGATGACCTCCGGAAATGCAGGATTAACTAATTCGATTGTTCACCACAACAATCAAAGACTTCAACGTGAAGTGGTTGATAAACTTTATGAAAATCCAGGTGAAGTTCAGATTGCGGGAGGGCTGCCGCTGGAAATAATTACTCGTCTTTTAAAAGAAGGTCATGCTACAGGAACCGGCGACACGGCTGGCAGCTATGTGTTTGCCTCCCAGGTGGAGTTTAAATGGCTGCTGCTGGACATGATGGAAGAAGCAAATGTAAAAGTAGTTTTTCATGCTTTTGCCGTTGATATAATAATGGAAGATTCTAAAATTAAAGGGGTTATTATCGAAAGCAAAGCAGGGCGTCAGGTAATATCGGCAAAAATCATAATAGACGCTACCGGAGACGGAGACATAGCTTGCAAAGCCGGATGTCCGTTTGTCGTGGGAATCGGTAGAAAAGATCAGGCATATATCTCGGACCCGAAATGTTTGGGAAAAATGGGAGCCTTGGGGGTGATGTACAGAGTCGCTAACGTCGATTTGAAAAAATGTCTCGATTATTTCAAAGAAAACCGGGAACATTTCCAGGTTCAGATGCTGGCGCTTTATTCATTGGAAGACGTCTGTCGACATTTCGAGAAAGATGAAATGGTTTGTTTCACGGTAAAGGTAGGTGAATTTTCTTTGCAGGTTTATAATTCTCCCATAGAAGGAGTCGTCACTTTGTGTTGTCCCTGCTGGGATGGAAACGGCCTATCCCTGGAAGACCTTACTCGTTCAGAGTTTGAAATGAGAACTGTCATTCGCAGGCAATTAAAACATATCCGGCAAATTCCGGGATTTGACAAATGTAAAATAATTGATTGTCCGAATATAGGAGTCCGGGAAACCCGGCATATTCAAGGAGAATATATTCTGACTATTGAAGATGTGCTTGCGGGAAAGGATTTTCACGACTCAATCGGACGAGGAGCACATACTATCGATGTTCCCCATGTTCCTGAAAAGCTCAAAAGTCAAGCTCTGCCTCATAACTGGTGTTTCCATATTCCCTATAGATGCCTTATTCCAAAAAACTCCACTAATTTACTGATGGCCGGGCGTTGCGCTTCCTATACCCATGAAGCTTTCGGTTGTGCGCGAACTACGGTGCAATGCATGATTACAGGTGAAGCCGCTGGAACTGCCGCAGGTATTTGCAGCAGGCAAAATCTGTTGCCCAGGGAGTTGGATACGAAAACGCTCAGAAATGAATTATTGAAGGAAAATGTCTTACTTTGAAATAATACTTTCCAATACTCAGATGAACCAGAAAAGGCGGTAAACGGAAAATGCTTAACAACGTTTTTAAAAATAAAATTAACAATGGTGAGTTGACCTTCGGATCATGGTGTCAAGTCGGTCACCCGGCCAATGTCGAAATATTGGCAAACGCTGGTTTTGAGTGGCTTGTTGCGGACTGCGAACACGGAGAATTTGAGGATAGTGATTTAGGAAACTTTTGCCGGGCGGTATGCCTCGCTGGTAAAGTTCCGCTGGTTCGAGTAAAAGAAAACGCAATTATGCCGATACGCCGGGCATTAGATCTCGGCGCGGTCGGGATAATAGTTCCGCTGGTGAACAGCGCCGAAGAAGTGGCCAAGGCGGTTGCCGCCGCCAAATATCCGCCGGAAGGCGTTCGAGGGTTCGCATTTCATCGCGGCAATAACTGGGGCGTTGATTTCGCTGAATATGTCAAAAACGCCAATAAGGCAATTGCGGTTATTGTTATGATCGAATCTAAAGAAGCAGTTGAAAACATAGATGAAATACTTCAGACAGATGGCGTGGATGGAGTGTTTATCGGCCCTTATGATATGAGCGGGTCGTATGGAATTATCGGGCAAACTGATAATCCGCTTATTAAGGAAGCCTGTTCAAAGGTTGCAATTGCCTGTAAAAAATACCATAAAACCGCAGGCGCGCATATTGTTATGCCAAACTCGGAAAATGTTGACTCCGCTGTTAAACAGGGATTTCATCTCTTGGCTTTGGGAATGGACACCGTGTTTTTGGCTAATGGCGCAAAACAGGCATTGGAGATGATGCAAAATGATTAAAGTGGCAGTAACTGACTTAGAATATAACAAAGCTGTGAATATTTTTAAAAATGTTGACGGACTTAAATGTATGTGTGCGCCAACACCGGAGAATGAACTGGCCGAATTTATAAAGGACAATAATATCTCACATGTCATCGTCGGGGTAAATAAATATTGGAATGAGCTTTATAATGCTCTACCCAAAAGCGGCGTCATATCTCGTTTCGGAGTAGGACACGATGGTATCGACAAAAAACTTGCCGCAGAAAAAGGTTTATTCTGTACGAATACTCCGGGAGTATTGGATGATTCGGTTGCGGAATGTGCTATCGGCTTAATATTGGCTGCCGCCAGACATTTAGTCATTTGTGCAGAAAGCAATAAAAATTTAATATGGAAAAATCGTGTAGGGCAGGAACTTTCAACCAAAAAACTTGCAATCATTGGCTGCGGTAATATCGGTCAAAAGGTTGCGAAGATCGCTTCCAGCGGTTTCGGGATGAACGTAATCGGATATGATATTAAAGCTATTGAAAATAACGTTTTCAATGAATTTTATGGAGATTTCACGACAGCAGTATCGAATGCTGATTTCGTTTCCGTCCATATTCCGGATATCCCGGCAACAAAAGATTTTATTAATGCTGAACGGCTGGCACAAATTCCGGCAAAAGCTGTTTTGATCAATACTGCGCGTGGAAATGTTGTTGACGAAAACGCTCTTTATGATGTTTTGGTTAAACGGAAGCTAAGCGGTGCGGCACTGGATGTGTTCAAAAGTGAACCTTATATACCGCAACATCCTGATAAAGATTTACGTACCCTTGAAAATGTTATTATGACTCCCCATATCGGCAGCAGTACGCTTGAAGCCTGCGAACGCATGGCTAAATGCGCACTGCAAAATATAGTTCACATAATCAATAACAA